>NZ_JBARVQ010000714.1:0-2381 GCF_049646345.1 Albidovulum sp.
GTCAGGACATATTGGTGGCTCATCACCATCATCGGCACGGTGCGCCCGCCATAGGGCTTGAACCACTCGCCAACCTTCTGGGCATAGTAGCCTGCGGCGTTGACCACATATTCGCAGCGGATATCGCCTTTTTCAGTATGGACGATCCATTCACCGTTTTCGCGGGAAACCCCGGTCGCAGGTGTAAAGCGCAGGATCTTGGCACCCATGTCGCGGGCACCCTTGGCCAAAGCTTGCGTCAACTGCGCCGGGTCGATGTCCCCGTCGGCCGGATCATAGAGCGCACCGGCCAGATCGTGGGTCTCGATGAAGGGATACTTGCCCTTGATCTCATCAACGCCCAGCACTTCAAGGTTCATGCCCTGATAAAGGCCCATGCCCTTGGCGCGCTGAAACTCCTGCATCCGCTCCTTCGAATGGGCAAGACGCACCGATCCGGTGACATGGTAGTTCATCGGATAATCGACCTCAGCGCCGAGGCGCGCATAAAGCTCGGTCGAATAGCGCTGCATGTTCATGATCGACCACGAGGTCGAGAAGGTCGGGACGTTACCCGCCGCATGCCAGGTCGAACCGGCGGTCAGTTCGTTCTTTTCCAGCAGGACGCAATCGGTCCAACCGGCCTTGGCCAGATGGTAGAGCGACGAGACGCCGACGGCGCCGCCCCCGATGATCACCACACGCGCTGTCGACGGAATTCCGGCCATCTCGCTCTCCCTGAAATGTGCAGGGAGTATTGACGCAGGGATAGGCAGCTTTCAATTCGCATGCTTCCGGGTTATTAATCGGCAAGTCCGATTAGGGAGCAGCCAATGAATGCAGAGGTTTTCAATCGCGCCGACAGCGTTCTGTGCGTTGTCGACGTTCAGAAAGTGTTTCTCGATCAACTCAGACTGGGTGAGGCCGAGGCCCTTACCGCCCGTATTTGCTGGCTCATTCGTGCGGCCAGCGCATTCAGCATCCCGATCGTTGCTATGGCCGAGGGTATCGCGCTGAACGGCACTCTTGCAGAGCCTGTGGGCGACGCCTTGCCGGACGGATGCGTCATCCATGACAAGAGTGTTTTCAACCTGACCGGGCAGGCAGAAGTTCTTGCGGCGGTGAGAGCAACCGGGCGGCAACAGGTGATTCTTTGCGGGATGGAGACTGATATCTGCATCGCGCAATCGGCGGTCGGTCTGAAAGCCAAAGGCTTCACCGTGGGCGCGGTGGCCGATGCCTGCAGTTCACCGGCAAACCAGGATGCGGAGGCTTTCGCACGGATGCAGGCTGCCGGGGTCATACCGCTCACCTTACGCGGGATCTTTTATGAATGGGTCGGCGATCTTGAGACGCTCGCCTGGGTCAAAACCGAAATCGGATCGCCGCTGCCCGAAGGGCTGGTTCTCTGATGCAGATCGAGTTGATCGAAACCTTCCTTGATCTCTGCGACACGCGCAGCTTCAACCGGACTGCAGACCGGCTTGGCGTCACGCAGTCGACGGTTTCAGGTCGGGTGAAATCGCTTGAGACGTCACTTGGCCACCGGCTCTTTACCCGCTCGCGTGCCGGTACGGAACTGACGACCGAAGGCCTGCGTTTCGTCCCCCATGCCCGCACGCTGCAACATGACTGGACCGAGGCGCGCTATGCGATCCGCGATCTGGGCAGCGGGGCGGTGACGGTCAGGGTGGGTATTCAGGCGGATATGGTCGGTATCCATTTCAACGAACTGATCCGGGATTTTCGCGAAACCCTGCCCGAGGCGGCGTTTCTTTTTGAGGCCGACTATTCGGCGCAGATGAGTTCCGACCTTTCGACCGGGATCGAGGATATCGCCATCCTCTTCACGCCGCGCTTCCACCCTGATCTCTATTTCGAGACCTTGGGCGAAGTGCGCTACGTCATGGTCTCGACCGAAACCGACCGGCTGAGCGAGGTGCGGCGCGAGACTTACATCATGCCGCACTTTTCCGACGCTCTACCGCAGATCCATGCGAACATGCTGCCGGAACTGGCCAAGGTCAGCCTGTCCATCGGCCAGAACGCGGCGATGGTCTCGCTCCTGGAATCCATGGGCGGCACCGCCTATGTCCTGCGCGATTCCGCCGAAAAGCTGCAACACAGCGGGGGGTTCCGGCTGGTGGCAGACGCGCCGCCGATCCTTTTGCCGATCTATGCCGGTATCCATATCCGCAACCGGCACCGCCCCCTGCACCGGCGGCTGCTGCAGATCCTGCGGACGCGCTTTGGCCCGCGCGACGGACAGATCGCGCGGCGGCGTGTCTGACAGGTTCCATGACGTGTCCGCAGACCGCATTGGTCTGCGTTCGGGACATTGCGGACATCCGCGACGCCCCCTTCGCCCGGGAACAAGCGCGAAGCGCGCCGGGCGAGCGCCT
>NZ_JBARVQ010000715.1:0-3190 GCF_049646345.1 Albidovulum sp.
ATGCAGGAGAAGGTGAAGGTTCGCGATGTGATCCTTGCCATGACATCATCGACCCTGTCGACACCATCACGCGGCATCTTCAAGGAACTTAATTTTGCCCCTGCAGCCGACTGGTCGCTCCTGCACGCGGCGGCTGCCGTCGCCGAGGCCAAGGGCGTCGCCACTCATGTCGGCGGCATCTATTCGTCGGATGTGTTCTACGACGAACGCCCGGACCTGAACGAACAGATGATGCGCCACGGTATCCTCGGGGTCGAAATGGAGGCTGCCGAGCTCTATACGCTTGCCGCGCGCTATGGCAGGCGGGCGCTGGCGGTTCTGACCGTGTCCGATCACCTGATCACCGGCGAAGCTCTGCCCTCGTCGGACCGCGAGCGCAGCTTTGGAGACATGGTCGAAATCGCGCTGGAGGCGGCCTTTGCCTGAGTTGGAGCCGGGGGTTTTCCACCCCCGGACCCCCGGAGGATATTTTCAGAACAGAAGAAGATCAGAGCCCGTGGCCACGGCTGTAGCCATTCCTGAGCGGTTGCGACCAGCCCTTCGGGGCCTCTTTTGGCGCGAAGATCTCGACCAGCAGCGGATAACAGCGCGCGGCATCGCTTGAATGTTCCGCCGAACAATCGCCCCCCGGACAGGCGCTGAGCCCGCCCAGAAGGTCGATCTCGGCGAAAAACTCGATGTGGTCGCCAGGGCGCACCGGGCTGGCCTTCATGAAATACTGCCCCGTGTCGCGGGTAAATCCGGTGCACATGAAGACGTTGAGCACATCGTGGACAAGGGCCTCGGCCTCATGGAGCGGCATTCCGGTTTCAGCGGCGAGCGCGCGGGTCAGGTTGGAATGGCAGCAGTGGTGATAATCCCCCCCCGACAACAGCCGGTGCGTGTAGGGGTCGCAGCGCGTGCCGATCACATCATGGACGGAGCCTCCGAAATCGTCGAATCCGTACCAGTCGAGTGTATCCCGTGTCACCGTTGCCATCGGACGAAGCGTCGGGAAGGTCGACCACATCCGGTCCCCTGTCGACAGATGCGTGCCATGCAGGGCGCGGGTCTTGCCGGAATAGAAGCGCTCGGACAGATCGGCTGCATTCCAGAGGTTGAGGTCGCCGACCTGCGGCCCCTCGACCGAAGTGATGCGAAAGAAATGGCCGGCCGGCACCCGGAAACAGCGCGCGTCGCGTGGCGGGACCAGAACCTCGCTGGTTTTCACCGCGTCCGCCCGGATCGCAAGATAGGGGCCGAGATCGGGCGCAGGCAGCGTGTCGACCGGGTAGCATATGACCGGCCTGACATCGCGGCGCGTTGCGGCATCGGCCGGGGCGGCTGTTTCTGGGTTTTCCGGTTTCATCGACATCCTCGCTTGCTGTCCTGCCGCCCAGAAAGTCTGACTCCACGCCAAAAGAAAAGGCCCTATCCGAAGATGGGGCCCCTTGATTTCAGCGATCAGGCAGTGTCACGCCGCCTGACTGTATCTTTTATTGCCCTGTGGCTTGCCACCCCGACGGTGCTGGCCCTGCCCCTGCGGCTTGCCTGGGCCGCCGTGACGGCGCCCCTTGTTCTTTGACCCGCCTGCTGGTTCTTCATGCTCCCACGGCGTGCCTTCCGCGACAGGAATACGCAGCCCCATGGTTTTCTCGATGGCGCGCAGTTCACCCATTTCGGCCGGCGCACAGAACGCAATGGCCGACCCTTCGGCGCCCGCCCGCGCGGTCCGGCCAATCCGGTGCACGTAGTTTTCCGGCACGTTCGGCAGGTCGAAATTGTAGACATGGCGAACCTCGGGAATATCAATCCCGCGCGCGGCCACATCGGTGGCGACCAGAACCCGCAGCTTGCCTTCGCGGAAGGCCCGCAAGGCACGATCGCGCTGGCCCTGGCTCTTGTTGCCATGGATCGAGCCTGCCGCGAAACCGACGGCCTCCAGCGATTTCATCAGCTTTTCCGCACCGTGTTTCGTGCGCGAAAACACCAGCGCGAGTTCATCGCGATGCGCGTCCAGCTTTTCCTTCAGCACTTCGGCCTTGCGCGCCTGCGGCACGAAAATCACCGATTGCGCAATCTTGTCGGCAGCTTTGCCCGGAGGGCTGACTTCGACCCGCACGGGTTTGTTCAGGTAGGCTGCGGCGATTTCGGCCATCTGCTTGGCCATCGTGGCCGAGAACAGCATCGTCTGGCGTTCTGCCGGCAACATCGCGGCGATCTTGCGCAGGGCATGGACGAATCCGAGGTCCAGCATCTGGTCGGCCTCGTCCAGCACCAGAAATTCGGTTTCCGCCAGCGTCAGCGCGCGGCGGTCGATCAGGTCCAGCAGGCGGCCCGGCGTCGCAACGAGGATATCAAGCCCCCGTTCCAGCCGTTTTACCTGCACATTGATCGACTGCCCGCCGACGACGACCCCGATCTTGAGGTGCGTTTTCTCGATGAATGGGCGGATCGCATCGGTGATCTGGCCGGCCAGTTCGCGGGTCGGCGCAAGGATCAGGCCCCGCGCGGTCTTCGGGTTCGGCTTACGACCGGCAGCGGCCATCAAATGCACCATCGGCAGGCCGAAGGCCGCCGTCTTGCCGGTGCCGGTCTGGGCAAGACCCATCACGTCACGGCCCTGCAGGACCAGCGGGATCGCCTTTTCCTGGATCGGGGTGGGTTCGGTCATACCCTGTTCGTTCAGTCGTTCGACGATACGATCGGAAAGACCAAGTTCTTTAAAAGTAAGCAAATTCTACCTTCTCTGCGGTCGCTCTCGCGGACCGCTTCATATTGAATGCAGCCGTCGCCGCCGGATCATTCCGGACCGGTTGCGGCCTTCGCATGGTTGGCGATCCGAACATCCCCATTGGGCCGAATTGCCCTTTGGCGGTCAGATCGTCGGACCCCTGCGTGATGTGGGAACCTTTGGGGATCACTTGGCGTGATCGTTTTCCAAGCTGCAATCCGGTCTTTCTTGTTATCGGATCTTCACTGCTCACGCGGCAGGAGGCTTGGTCAATGGGTGTCACATCAGGTGTCCGCGCTGCAAAGTCAAGTGCCCGCAGCGAAACAACGGAAAATTGTGCCGGAAAGGTCAGACCACCCGTTCGACCATCATCTTCTTGATCTCGGCAATCGCCTTGGCCGGATTGAGACCCTTCGGGCAGGTCTTGGCAAAGTTCATGATCGTGTGGCAGCGGTACAGCTTGAACGGATCTTCCAG
>NZ_JBARVQ010000716.1:0-3987 GCF_049646345.1 Albidovulum sp.
GTCATATGCGGGAACAGGGCATAGTCCTGAAACATCGTGGTGGTCGGGCGATCCTTGGGGGGCACCCCGGCCATATCCTTGCCGCCGATCCGCACCATGCCGCTGGTGGGTGTCAGAAATCCGCCCAGAATGAACAGCAACGTGGATTTGCCGCAACCCGACGGCCCCAGCAGCACGATGAATTCACCCGCGTCAAAGGTCAGGTCGATATTGTCCAGCGCGACGAAACTTCCAAAACGCTGGTTGATCTTTTCAAAGGCGACATTGGCGGTCATTTCTTGGCCTTTCGGAAAACGGTTAGCTCAAGCGCGATAAGCAAGGCGATGGATACAAGGAAAACGAGCGAGCCGATGGCGTTGGTTGCCGGCGACAGACCCGAGCGAAGCATCGACCAGATCTCGACCGGCAGGGTCACGTCGAAGCGGGTCAGCAGGAAGGCGATTATGAATTCGTCCCAGCTGAACGTGACAGACAGGAAGTAGGCCGCCAGCAGCGCGGGTGTCAGCATCGGCGCGGTGACAAGACACAGCACCTGCCAGTCGGACGCGCCCAGATCGCGGGCGGCGCGTTCAGCGTTCTTTTGATGATCACCCATCGCCGCAAAGAGGATGGCAAAGCACAGCGGTAGGTTGATCACCACATGTCCTAACCCTGCGGTCCAAAGCGAGGGCCGGATGCCGATGTTATTGAACACGCTTAGCAGGCCCAGCGCGATAATCAGATAGCTGACTGTCATCGGCGCGATCAGCACGCCGCGCATCAACATTGACCCTGGCAGGGCGACCCTTGACAGGCCCTGCGCCGCAAGAAAACCCAGCGCTAGCGCGATGGCCGACGAGGTCAGCGCCACGAAGAGCGAATTGCGCAGTGCCTCCATCAGGCTGCGATCCCCCAGAACCTGCGCATACCATTTCAGGCTGGGACCGTCGAAGGGCGGCACCGGAAGGCGGCTGTCCTGGAACGAATACAGGACCAGAATGACGACCGGCAAAAAGATGAAGGCAAAGATCGCCGCGAGATAGACCCAACCGAGAATGCGCATCAGACCCGCTCCATCTTGAGCCAGCGGGCGCTGGCAGCGTAGGCCAGCGTCACGATGACCATCAGCACGACCGACAGCGCCGAGGCCATCGGAAAATCACCGCGCCGCCCCAGTTGCAACATGATCAGCTGCGGCATCGTCAGCTCGTTATTGCCACCCAGAATCTGAGGCGTGATGTAATCGCCGATACACAGCACAAACGTCAGAAACGCCCCGGTCATGATGCCGGGCAGTGTCAACGGGATAATCACCAGCCGCAGGGTGTTCCAGGTCCCGGCGCCCAGATCGGCGGCGGCGCGGGCATAGTTGGGTGAAAGCTGGATCAGGTTGGAATAGATCGTCAGCGTCAGCAGCATCACAAAGAAATGGACAAAGCCGATGATCGTCGCTCCCCGCGTTGCCATGACCTGGAAGGGTTCGTCGATCAGCCCGACGGCCATCATGGCCTGCATCAGCACACCGCTTTGCCCTAGCACCAGCGCCCAAGCGTAGGAGCGCACGACATAGGATGTCCAGAACGGCAAAACTGCCAGCATGATCGCCAGCCGCTGCCACCGCTGTGGCACCTGCATGGCAATGATCCAGGCCAACGGCCAGGCCAGCAGCACCGAAATGACCGTGACCACGGCGGTGATTTCCAGCGACACGCGCAGTCCCTTGAACAGGGATGGGTCGGTAAAGATGCGGGTGTAATTGCCCAGATCAAAGCTTTGGACAACTTCACGCCCGTCCAGATGCGCGAGGCTGAGTAGCACCATCGCCGCGAAGGGCAGAATAAAGAAGGCTACCGTCCAGACCAGCGCCGGGATGACAAAGCCAAAAGCGCGCCTGCGCTCTGTTGTTTCGATGCTGGCCATTGGGTGCCCCTCTTTGTGGTCATCCGGCCAACGGGTATTGGCCGGACTCTTTGTTACCACGGTTACTGCTGCAGCATGTCTGTCCAAAGGTCCTGCATCGCCTTATCGAGGTCTGCGTCGGGGACCGGGTAAAGCTGCGTGCGGGCCAGATAGTCGGCCTGCTGATCCCAGCGCAGCGCGGTCTTTTCAGCGTCGCTCAGCACGTCGCCCGCGGCCGTATTGGCGGGCATTCCCCAGTAGCATGACGATGTCGCAAGCCGCGCCTGCCCTTCGGCACTGGTGATATACTTGACGAATTCCACGGCCATATCTTTGTTTTCGGACCCTTCCAGAACGGCTATCGATTGGGCCCAGCGCAGCGCGCCCTGCTTGGGGATGGTCCAGTCCAGTTCGGGGCTTTCAGCGCTCAGCACGGCGGTGATCCATTCGCCGCCACCGATCAGGATATCAACCTCGCCTGTGGCCAGCGCCGTCTGGCTGGCGACCACATCGCTGACCTGACGCGCGGAGGACTTGAGCGCATACATCCGGTCCCGCAGCCCCTCGACCGCATCGGCGTTCAGATCGGCGGTGGCGACGCCCTGTTCCAGACCGACAAGGCCCAGAACCGGCAGGTAATAGTCATAGACCGCAATGCGGCCGGCGTATTCATCGGACCACAGATTGCTCATGTCCTCCATTGCGGCGGGATCGACGTTGTTCTTGTTGTAGGCGATGGTGTTGTAGCCAAACTTTTCGGTGACCGCATAGGTGATGCCGTCGCGGCTGTTGTTGTCGGTCATCACGACCTCGGGAAAGAAGCTGTCTGTGGGGACAGCATCGTCTGGCAGCGCCGCCAGCAGGCCCAGATCGACCGCGCGGCCCACATCGACGGCATCAATGACCATCACGTCCCAGTCGCCGGGGCGTGACTGGTCGAGGATCGCAAGGCCTGCAGCGGTGCCTTCATATTCCTTCACGTTTACGCGGATGCCATGCGCTTGTTCGAACGGCTCCAGCAGCGCCGGGTCGGCATGGTCGCACCAGATCAGGGCGTTCAGATCCTCGGCGGCAATGGCACTGGCACCGGACAGCACCAGCGTGGTTGTGGCTAGGAAGGCTCTGGTTGTTAGGTTCATTTTCTGAAGGCTCCCTTTGGGCAATTTTATGATTCGTTGGGTGTTTCTATCATTGTAAAATTACTTGCATGGCTATAATATTTGTGTCAACTAATTTTTATAGTGACTACACTATCCAGAGTGGGACAACATGTCGAAACTGCGTCAGCGTAAGAAGGAACAGACGACCCGGCAGATCCTGGCCGCCGCGTCGCGGATGTTTCAGGAACTGGGCTATGACAAAACCCGGATCGAGGATATCGCAGCCCTGGCGGATCTGTCGGCGCAGACCTTCTATAACTATTTTCCGTCAAAGGCCGACGTGCTGCTTGCCAGCATCAACGCAGAATCCGAAGCGGTGCTGACGCAGGGCGAAGCCTGTATCAACACCGCTCACCGAAGCGCAAAAGAGGCCTTTGGCGCTTTGGTGCGCGGCTATTTCACGACGTCCTTTTCAACAACATCGCGGTACATGTGGCGGATCGCCCTGGCGCGGGTCGTCACGGATCCCAACGCCGGATTCAGCGAAAGTTACCGCCAGATCGACGCGCGGCTGACCGATCAGGTCTGCCGCCTGATCGACGCGCTGCAATCCAAGGCGCTGATCCGCAAAGATATTGACGCGCGGGCGATTGGTGAGCTTTTGTTCAACAATGTGAATATGAATTTCATCATCTATATTCAAAGCGATACGCTGACCTCTGACGATGTCAGCAGCGCCGTGGATCGCCAAAGCGCAACCATTTTTCACCTCATATCAATGGAACCCACCACCTTCGTTTGATGGTGGTTATTGGTGTCGTCTTCGGTCAGCAAAAGCTTGCGGTTCGCGCCCGGGGCATGGTGGGCTTTCGCATCCTGTTGGCGGTTTAACCGGGGTGGCCATTGGGGCGATCGGCGATCGGGGTTGGGGGGCAAGGCGGCACCATCTTGCCGCAACTCTGGCCGACCAGCGCTCTGCCTTACTCATCAAAGCCGCCTATATCGACCC
>NZ_JBARVQ010000717.1:0-5841 GCF_049646345.1 Albidovulum sp.
GGTCAAGTTCTGTCATTCTCAATGCCCTAGCAGTCCCTCAAACGCACCCACACCAACAAAACGGGCAACTGCCACGCCACGAACATGGCAAGTCCGACCAACTCCGACGGGCTCGCCAACACCCAGATGAGCCCGACTGGCAACGAACCAAGTGTCAGTGCGAGATGCGGGGGGAGTTCAGCAAACCAACGCATTCAGGCTTCATCCACCGCGAACGCTCCGGTCATGCGTCGCTGCAAACCGCCGGAGCTACCAAACTGCGCCTTCTCGTCGGTGACCCAATCAACCGTCATTTCATCGGTTCCCGATGAAGGCCGAGCAGAGCGTTTTCCAAGTCCACATGGCAGTTTTTGCCGCCCACTCAAAAAGTTTTTCCGCCAACCAAACCACCAGCAAGGCGCCCGCAAACTCCCAATTCCCCCAGATTAGGCCGATAAGGACAGCAACAAGGCAGACAACCGCGATTACACGGCTCCACCATTTATCTGGTGAACCGAATAGAAAGGTGAACAGCCGGACACGCATTGCTAGGGAGCCTTCACCCACCATAAAGATTCTTGTCGTGCTTCTCGACGATCTGCTGGAACCGCCGGGCGAAGCGTTCGTCGGCCTTGGCCTTCTGCTCCAGCACCTTGCGGGCAAAGACCATCTGGTCCTCATGCGCTTCCATCATCTCGGCCATCCGTGCGTTGGTCGCGACCCCGATCCCGGCCATGGCGGCCTGCGCCTCCTGGTCGGTCTTGACCCCGATCTCGTTGATCTTGTGGGCCACGTCCTGCTGCTGCGCAGTCTTCAAGCTCTTCGTCAGCGCGTCATAGAGCACGACCCGCTGCTTGGTATCCGTCTGCAGCTTGTTGATCAGCACCATCTGGGTCGCCGCCTGATTTTGCAGGGAGTCCACCCAGGTCTTGCCCTTCTCGATATAGCGCTCCAGCGTCTGGGATTTCGCGAGCTTGACCTGCTCATCCTGCACCATCGCGTTGTAGCGCTTGTTGAGGTCGGCGAGTTGGCTTTCCAGTTGCGTGCGCTTGGCCGCATCCTGTTCGACGCTGATCGCGTTCTCGACCTTGATGATCTCGGGGTCGAGCGCCTGAATGTCCGCGCGCAGCGTCTCCAGTTCCCCCACGGTCACCTCGCGGTCGCTGAGCGTCTCCGTCAGGTTCACTTCGACCTTGTCCTTGTGCTGGTTCAGCACCGCCAACTGGCCTTCCAGAAGCTTCACGATCACGTCGGATTTGCCGATCAGGTCCTGCAACTTGTCGTCGATCGACGCGCCGCGCAGGCGTTCCTGCCGCATCGCCTCGGACTTGCCCTTGGCGAAGATGCCGACAAAGCTTTCCCAGCCGGTCTTCGACCGCATCTCGTCGAAATCCTTAGAAAAGCCCGCCGTTACATCGTCAAGCCCCATGATCAGCTCGGCGATATTGGCGTTCATGATCTCGGCATGTGCGTGCACATCCTCAAGTGAGGCGTTTTCGATGTCGATGGAAACATCGTCGCCGGTCTTGAGCTTGTTGCGCGCGGTCTCGATCCGGCTGGTCAGTTCCGAGATCTTGGCCTGCGCCGCGGAAACCTGTTTCTGGCTTTCCAGAATCTGGGCATCGAAATCGGACATGGGCGCTCCCTGATGTTAATCCTGCTTACATTAGATAGGGATGCGCGGATCGATTGTCATCCCTGTCACTGTCGAAAGTGTTATCGCAAAAACTGCGGGCGCCGTCATCCCGCAAACGGCAGGATCGGATCAACGTCGCGCAGGGGGCGCTGACCGACCTGTTCCAATGACGTAAGGTGGGTTTAAACCCACCTTACCCCTGTATGAGAGGGAAGAACCAGTTGAGTGGCGGTGTTGTAAGGTGGGTTTAAACCCACCTTACCTTGGGTCCACCGCGATATTGTCGATCAGTCGCACCTCACCCAGCATCGCGGCGGCCAGAAGCCGCGCAGGCTGGTCGGGCGCTGTCACTGGCGCAAGGGTTTCGGCATCGCGCAGGTCGAGATATTCGACGCTTGAGTACCCTGCAGACAGGATCGCTTCCCGCGCCGCGGCAAGGGCCGCCTCGGTAACGGCACCGCCCCGGATCGCATCTACCGCCGTGGTCATCGCGCGGTGCAAGGCGGGCGCCATCTGCCGCTCCTCCTCCGTCAGGCGCACATTGCGGGATGACATCGCCAGACCATCCGACTCGCGGATCGTCGGGCAGGGAATGATACGGGTCGGGATATTGAGATCGCGCACGAGGCGCTGCACGACCTGCACCTGCTGCCAGTCCTTTTCGCCAAAAAACGCCCGCCCCGCCTGCGTCATGCCAAAAAGCTTGGTCACCACCGTCGCCACGCCATCGAAATGGCCGGGGCGGAAGGAGCCTTCCATCGGCTCGGATACGCCCGAGACGGTGACTTTCGAGGCAAACCCGTCGGGATAGACCTCTTCCGGCCCCGGCGCGAAGAGCACGTCCACCCCGTCGGCCTCCAGAAGCGCCAGATCATGCGCCTCGTCGCGGGGGTATTTCTTCAGGTCTTCGGGATTGTTGAACTGCATCGGGTTGACGAAGATCGTCACGATCACCCTATCGGATTGCTTGCGCGCTGCACGGGCGAGGCTGAGATGCCCGTCATGCAGCGCGCCCATGGTCGGCACGACGCCGACGAGCGCGCCTGCGCGTTTCCAGCCAGCCACCTTCTCGCGCAGCTCCGCCGCGCTGCGGATCACCTCCGTCATTTTCCGGGGGCCTTTTCGCCGAAGACATGTTCCGGGGCCGGAAAGGTCCGGGCACGCACCTCTGCCGCATAGGCGGCAATGGCGCGGTCTGCCTCCTGCCCAAGTTCCGCATAGCGTTTCACGAATTTCGGCCGGAAGGCGGTGAAGAGGCCCAGCATGTCATCCACGACCAGAACCTGACCGTCGCAATCGGCCGAGGCACCGATGCCGATTGTCGGAATGTCGATCGCTTGCGTGATTTCGCGCGCCAGCGCATCGGGCACCTTTTCCAGCACGACCGAAAATGCTCCGGCCCGTGTCACCGCCTCGGCATCGCGGCGGATGCGCGTGGCATCCTCGCCGCGCCCCTGCACCCGGTAGCCGCCAAGCGTATTGACCGCCTGCGGCGTCAGGCCGATATGGGCCATGACCGGAATGCCACGCGCGGTCAGGAAGGCGATGGTCGCCTCCATATGTTCGCCGCCCTCAAGCTTGACCGCCGCTGCCCCGGTTTCCACCATCAGTCGCGCGGCATTGCGGAAGGCCTGTTCCGGCCCTTCTTCATAAGAGCCAAAGGGCATGTCGACGACCATCATCGCCCGCGACAGCCCGCGTGCGACCGCCTGAGAATGCAGGATCATCATCTCCATCGTCACGCCGAGCGTGGAGGGCAGGCCATGGATCACCATGCCAAGGCTGTCGCCGACAAGGACGATATCGCAGTGCGGATCGACAAGCCGCGCCACGGGCGTCGTATAGGCGGTCAGCACCACCAGCGGCGTGCCGCCCTTGCGCGCCCTGATATCGGGGGGAACCGGCCGTTTCACTTCACCCGTCGCACTCATTCCGCCCTCCTTCGCAGCAGCAGAAAAATGATAGCTGCAACGCAGCATCATTTCCAGCTTCGTCTTCTGCGCCACTATACGCGGCCCATAGGACAGGTCCAGACGGGGCCTTTCTTACCATTGCCTTTCCCCGCGAAGCCGGGCACATCTTGCCCGATACCCCACAAGGAAAGACGACCATGGCCAATTTCCTCCGCCTGACCCCCGATGCTGCCGAAGCCGAATATGACGCCCCTGCACCGGACAAGCTGATCTCGGGCGACCCGCGCTTTACCACCTGGAATGCCGAGGAGTTGGACGGGCTCTATTGCGGTATCTGGGAGGCGACGCCGGGCAAGTGGCGCATCTCCTATGATGAGTGGGAATACTGCCGCATCCTCAAGGGGCGGTCGGTGATCACCTCGGATGACGGCACTGAATATCCGCTTGCCGCCGGCGACAGCTTCATCCTGCGGCCGGGCTTTTCCGGCACATGGGAGGTGATCGAAACCACCCGCAAGGACTATGTGATCCGTCTTTGAAAAAGGTGCGCCGGGTTCCCCGGCGCAAGACATGTCTCGCACCCCTTGCCGGGGCAAGGGGTGCTCGGGTTTGCCTCCGGCGGGGATATTTGACCCAAGTGGACGCTTACTGGCGCAGGCTGTCGGCCAGTCGCATAAGTTGCACCGCTTCAGCACGGTAACCGAACGGGTCGGCACCCCTTGCGCTGTTGGCGAGCTCGATGGCCTCATCCCAGCCCCACTCCCCGAGATATTTCGGATCGCTCAGAAGCTGACCCATTCCGGTGATGGCGGCGGCAAAGCGTGCGTCGGCATCGGCTTCGCCCGGGCTGGGTGGGATCGGGGTTTCGATCAGGGTCGATATCTCCGCGCCCGGTTGCTTGTAGCGCAGTTTGAGGAAGCCGAGTTCCGCCACATCACCCGCAAGCATGGGGTCGGTGTAGCGCAGCGGGTCGTTGAGGATGGCGGGTGAGCCTACCGGCGTGACCTCGTAAAGTGCTGTGACCTGATGGCCCGCGCCAATCTCGCCCGCATCCACCTTGTCGTTGTTGAAATCCTCGCGCGCCAGCGCCCGCGTCTCATAGCCGATCAGCCGGTATTCGGCGACGGCGGCGGGGTTGAATTCGATCTGGATCTTCACATCATTGGCGATGGGAAAGAGGGCGCCGGAAAGCTGATCCACGAGCACTTTCCGAGCCTCGCTGAGCGTATCGATATAGGCGGCCGTACCATTGCCGTTCTGGGCGAGTGCCTGCATCGTGGCGTCGTCGAGATTGCCGCGCCCGAAGCCGAGGACGGAGAGGTAAGTGCCGCTGTCGCGTTTTTCGGCGATGAAATCTTTCAACTCCTCCGGGTCATGGATGCCGATATTGAAATCGCCATCGGTAGCCAGAAGGATGCGGTTGATATCGCCCTCCTTGGCCATGCTTTCGGCGGTCTGATAGGCAAGGCGCAATCCTTCGGCCCCGGCGGTCGAGCCGCCTGCGTCGAGCCGGTCGAGCGCTGCAAGGATCGTGGCACGGTCGGACGCCTCGGTCGGTTCCAGCACCAGCCCGGCAGACGCCGCATAGGCGACGATGGCGACCCGGTCCTCAGGACGAAGTTCGCCCAGCATCAGGCGGAAGGACTGTTTCAGCAGCGGCAGCTTCTTCGGGTCGTCCATCGACCCCGAGGTGTCGATCAGGAAGACGAGGTTGAGCGGCTGACGATCGCCAAGGACGGGCAGTTCGCCCTGAAGGCCGATGCGCAGAAGCTGCGTGTTCTCGTTCCACGGCGTTTCGAAAAGGCTGACCGAGGCGCGGAACGGCGCCTCGCCCGCATCCGGCGCGGCGTAGTCATAGGGGAAGTAGTTCACCATCTCCTCGATCCGCACGGCCTCAGCCGGGGGCAGATAGCCGTTGGTGAGAGAGGAGCGGATGACGGAATAGGATGCCGTATCAGTGTCGATGGAAAAGGTGGAGACTGGCTCCTCGGCAGTGATCTTCACCGGGTTCGTGTCGGTATTTGCGTAGGTCTCAGTATCGGGCTTGGGTGCTGGTGCACTCTCCATCTCGGGCGTGAAAAGACCGGCGATGCCGCCTGCCGGAGCTATATTGAACGCCTCATCGGCCATGATCATGCTCTCACCCGTCGCGGCCATCGGCGCTTGCTTGCGCGTCAGCGAGGGCGAAGGCGCTTCGGCGGGGGCTGCCTGCGAAAGCGCCCCGACATCCGTCAGTGCGTCAGCCTCTTCTACCAATTCGACTTTGGGCGGCCGGGCCGCGTCGGGCGAGGCCGGTCCGGTTGCATCCAGACG
>NZ_JBARVQ010000718.1:0-4092 GCF_049646345.1 Albidovulum sp.
GACTGTGCCTGATTGCCGCTTCCGGATCGGCCGCGCTGCTGATCGGCGCGTTTTTCTTCCAATGGCTTGGCTATGCGCCGTGCAAACTTTGCCTCTGGCAGCGCTGGCCGCATGGCGCGGCGATCGCGTTCGGCGCTGCGGCACTGATTTTCGGCTGGCGCTGGCTTCCGTTTGCGGGGGCGATGGCTGCGGCCGCAACCGGTGCGCTCGGCATCTATCATACCGGCGTTGAAAAGGGCTGGTGGCAAGGGCCCACCACCTGTACGTCAGGTGGCGATCTCGGCGGATCGGCCGAGGATCTGCTCAACCAGATCATGGATGCCCCGCTGATCCGCTGCGATGAGGTAGCCTGGGCTTTTGCAGGGCTCTCGATGGCGACGTGGAATGCGATCCTGTCATTTGCTCTGGCCTTGATCTGGATCGCTGCCGCCCGCAGGACGAACGGTTTTTAGGAAAAATCGTCCCGAATTTCGTGACGAAATTCGAGGCCCGTTATCGACGCCCGCCCCTGCGTGTTGTCAGCAACAGACTTGTCTCGCTTCCCGTCACGCCTTCGTAATTTCGCACCCGGGCCAGAACCGCGTCCAGTTCTTCGAGCGTTCTGGTGCCGATTTCAGCAATGAGGTCCCAGCGGCCATTGGTCGAATGCACCGCTGTCACCTCCGGCAGACCAGTCAGCCGGGCGACGATCCGCTCGGTGCCCCTGCCCTCGATCGAGATCATCATGAGACCCCGCACCGGCATCGCGCTGACATCGCCGCGCGTCAGCACTGTGAAGCCTTGTATTTCACCGCGCCGTTGCAGCCGTTCCATTCGCGCCGTCACCGTCCCGCGCGCCAATCCTAGCTGGGCCGCGAGGTCCGAGAGTGACGCCCTGCCATCGCGTTTGAGGGCAGAGATCAACGCCTGATCGGTTTCATCCAGATTGCTCATTCTTAATCCCTATATGCGCAATCTACTGCGCAAATAGATCATATCAACTCTTTGAAGTGACGCAATCTGATTGAAATCTAGGCATGTTCGATTCCCGATAACTGGATCCGCCATGAAACCGACCTGCATCCTGATCGGCGCGCCGATTGATACCGGACAGAAACGACAAGGCTGCCTGATGGGCCCCGATGCCTACCGCGTTGCGGGCCTGGCCAACAGCCTGGAGGAGCTTGGCCATCCGGTGATCGACCGGGGCAATGTCGTCCTGCCGCCGCTCGGTCCGGCCAGTTGTACCAACCAGGCCGTTCATCATCTGGCTGAAACCATTGGCTGGACAACTGCTTTGGCCAAGGCCGGCGAAGACGCAATGGCCGAAGGGCTGCCGATTTTTCTCGGGGGTGATCATTCGCTGTCGCTCGGCTCGGTCGCCGGTGCGGCGGCCTTTGCCCAAAAGGCGGGCCGCCCGCTATTCGTACTCTGGCTCGATGCGCATTCAGACTATCACACACCGCTCACAACCCAATCCGGCAACCTGCATGGCACTCCGGTCGCCTATATTGCCGGGCGCGAAGGGTTCGATGCTTTTCCGCCCTTCCCCGCTCCCGTCCCGGCGGACCGTATCTGCCTTTACGGCATCCGCTCGGTTGATCGCGCCGAACATGTGGGCCTTCTGGAAACCGACATGACCGTCTGCGACATGCGTGTTCTGGACGAACGCGGTATCGTCGCCCCCTTGCGCGAATTCCTCGACAAGGTGCGCGGCGAAGACGGCCTTCTCCATGTCTCGCTCGATGTCGACTTCCTCGACCCCGACATCGCGCCTGCCGTCGGAACCACCGTTCCCGGCGGTACCACCTTCCGCGAGGCGCATCTGGTGATGGAGTATCTGCATGAAAGCGGGCTTGTCACCTCGCTTGACCTTGTCGAACTCAACCCCTTCCTCGATGAACGCGGGCGAACCGCGAAACTGATGGTGGAGCTTGTCGGCTCCCTCATGGGCCGGAAGGTCTTCGACCGCCCGACACGGAGTTTCGGTTAATGTCCCTGAATATTGTTCCTTTTGTCAGCGTTGACAATATGATGAAGCTTGTCCTTCATCTTGGCCCCGAACGCGTGATGACCGAGATCGCCGCCTTTATCGAGGCCGATTTCAAGCGCTGGGAAAGCTTCGACAAGACGCCGCGCGTTGCCTCGCATTCAGATGTCGGCGTGATTGAACTCATGCCCACCTCGGACGGTGAGATGTATGGGTTCAAATATGTGAACGGCCACCCCAAGAACACCAAGGAAGGGTTGCAGACAGTCACCGCCTTCGGCCTGCTGGCGGAGGTCAATACCGGCTATCCGATCCTGCTGACCGAAATGACGATCCTGACGGCGCTCAGGACCGCCGCAATGTCGGCACTGGCAGCAAAACACCTCGCCCCCAAAGGTGCCACGACAATGGCAATGATCGGCAATGGCGCGCAGGCCGAGTTTCAGGCGTTGGCGTTCAAGGCAATCTGCGGCATCGACACTGTCCGGCTTTACGATATCGACCCGGCGGCCACTGCGAAATGCGCCCGCAACCTCGCAGCATCAGGGCTCGGCATCACAGTCTGCACCAGCGCCGAGGCGGCGATGGAGGGCGCGGGCATCGTCACCACCTGCACCGCTGACAAACAGTTGGCCACAATCCTGACCGACAACATGGTCGGCAGCGGGGTTCACATCAATGCGGTCGGCGGTGATTGCCCCGGCAAGACCGAACTGCACAAGGATATCCTCCTGCGCGCGCAAATCTTCGTCGAATACCCGCCCCAGACCCGGATCGAGGGCGAGATCCAGCAGTTGGACGCCGACCATCCGGTGACCGAGCTCTGGCAGGTCATGACCGGCACCGCGACAGGCCGCAGTGATCCGCGCCAGATCACGCTCTTCGATTCAGTCGGCTTCGCGATCGAAGACTTCTCGGCCCTGCGCTACATCCACGATCAGCTCCGGACCCTGCCCTACAGCGAACCTCTGGACATGATTGCTGACCCCGACGATCCGCGCGATCTTTATGGCATGTTGCTCCGCGCCAAGGCAAAGGCCGCCTGACCCTTTCATCTTGGCCAAAATACCTCGGGGGTGCGGGGGCAGCGCCCCCGCTTTGCGCGTTCGCACCCTTGCGCCTTTTCCGAACTGGCGATAATCCCCGGCCATGACACATGCGCATCAACGTCTTCTGATCATCGACTTCGGCAGCCAGGTCACCCAGCTTATCGCGCGGCGCCTGCGGGAACTGAACGTCTATTGCGAAATTCACCCATTCAACCGGGTGGATGAGACCTTTCTGAAGGATTTCAGCCCCAGGGCCGTGATCTTTTCCGGCGGCCCGTCTTCGGTCTTCGCCGACGGCGCGCCGATGCCGCCTGCGGGCGTCTTCGATCTTGGCGTGCCGATCCTCGGCATCTGCTATGGCCAGCAGGTGATGATGCATTGCCTCGGCGGCCGCGTCGAACGCGGCCATGGCACCGCCGAGTTTGGCCGCGCCTATGTCACGCCGAAGGATGCCAACCTGCCGCTGCTTGATGGCTGGTTCGCGGATGGGCGTGAACAGGTCTGGATGAGCCATGGCGACCATGTCAGCCAGATCGCGCCGGGGTTCGAGGTCTACGGCACCTCGCCCAACGCACCCTTCGCCATCACCGCCGACACCGCGCGCAATTTCTACGCCGTCCAGTTCCATCCCGAAGTGCACCACACGCCGAAAGGCGCAAAGCTCTATGAGAACTTCGTGCGCCTCTCGGGCTTCACTGGCGACTGGACGATGGCCTCCTACAAGGACGACGCGATTGCAAAGATCCGGGCCCAGGTTGGCGACAAACAGGTGATCTGCGGCCTTTCGGGCGGCGTCGACAGTTCCGTCGCCGCGATCCTGATCCATGAGGCCATTGGCGACCAGCTCACCTGTGTCTTCGTCGATCACGGGCTGTTGCGCCTCAACGAGGCCGATGAAGTGGTCGCCATGTTCCGCGACCACTACAATATCCCGCTGGTCCATGCCGATGAGGCAGACCTGTTCCTCGGCGCGCTCGAAGGCGTCTCGGACCCCGAGGTCAAGCGAAAGACCATCGGCAAGCTCTTTATCGACGTCTTCCAGCGCGAGGCGAACAAGATCGAAGGCGCGGAGTT
>NZ_JBARVQ010000719.1:0-4503 GCF_049646345.1 Albidovulum sp.
GTCACGTTCCTGATCACCGTGCCCACCGCCATCGCCGCCCTGATGCAGCGCCCGGTCAATGCCGATGTCTCCTCTCTGAAAACCGCGATTTCCGGTTCGGCCCCGTTGCCGCTTGAGCTTTACAACAGGTTCGAAAAGGCCACCGGTGTGCAGATATCCGAAGGCTACGGTCTGACCGAGGCGACCTGTATGGTTTCGTGCAACCCGATGGACGGTGTTAAGAAAGTGGGATCGGTCGGACTTCCCTTGCCCTATTCCGAGGTGCGTATCCTGCATACCGATGCGGCGGGGGCTGTCACCAAGGAATGCGGTATTGATGAGGTCGGAGAGATCTGCGTGTCCAATCCCGGGGTCTTCGACGGATCGACCTATACAGAAGTCGCGAAAAACCAGGGGCTTTTTGCAGACAACCGGTTTCTGCGCACCGGCGATCTGGGGCGGATTGACCCGGATGGCTACCTGTGGATCACAGGGCGTGCCAAGGATCTGATCATCCGGGGCGGCCACAATATCGACCCGGCCGAGATTGAGGAGGCCCTGGCGGGCCACCCGGCCATCGCCTTCGTCGGTGCAATCGGCCAACCCGACAGTTTCGCGGGCGAACTGCCTTGCGCCTATGTCGAACTGGTCGGCGGGGCCGAGGTGACACCTGAAGAGCTTATGGAATTCGCCAAGTCGCATATCCAAGAACGCGCGGCCATTCCGAAACATATCGAAGTGCTGGACGAGCTGCCAAAGACCGCCGTCGGCAAAATCTTCAAACCGGATCTCAGAAAACGCGCGATTGCCCGGGTCTATGATGCGGCCCTTGCCGAGGCGGGGTTCGCCGTGAAGGTGAAAGATGTCGTGGAGGACAAGAAGCGCGGCCTCGTGGCGCGTTTGGAAAAAGCCGGGACGGTCGATGAAGAGGCGCTGGCGCACAAGCTGGGTGAATATACCCGGCCCTGGGAGTGGTCTGAGTAAGACCGACGGGTAAGGTGGGTTTAAACCCACCTTACGTTGAAATTCCCTTTGGGCACGTAATGGTGCGCTGGGTCGCATAATAGCGCCCTAAAGCAGCGCTGTAAGGTGGGTTTAAACCCACCTTACGACACAGAGATATCGAATTGTCGCATGGACGCAACCGCGCCTCTGGTCCAGATTGGGTGCCGGAGGTCTTGCCGATGCACCCCTACAGTTACCGCGATGATGCCACCGTGCCCGCATTCGATGATGCCGCGCCGGTGGCGTTCATGGATGGGGAATGTGTGCTCTGTGCCTTCGGGGCCCGGATGATTGACCGGCTCGACCGGCGGGGTGATATCCGTATCTGTCCCGTTGCAACGCCCCTTGGTCAGGCGATGTTGCGCCACTACGGGCTTACCCCCGGCGATCCTGAAAGCTGGTTGTTCCTTGAGGCGGGACGGGTCTGGCGGGATTTCGACGCGATGGCGCGGGTCGGCGCGCGGTCGGGGGGCATGGGGCATCTTCTGCGCTTGCTTCTGGTGATCCCGAAGCCGTTGCGGGACTGGCTCTATACCCGTATCGCCCGCAACCGCTATGCATTGTTCGGGCGTACCGATCTTTGTGCCCTAGCACCGCCTTCGCTTCGTGCGCGGCTTCTGACGTGAGGGTTGTTGTCCTTGGTGGAACGGGTGTCTTCGGCAGTCGTATCGCCGAACTTCTGGTGCGTGACGGGCATGATGTTCTCATCGCCGCCCGTCGTCTTTCCCCTGCGCGCAAACTGGCGAACCGCCTTGTTGTGCGGGTGTTGCAACTCGATCTCAGGGAAGATCTGACACCGCTTTGGGCTGAAGATCCCGGCGTGGTTGTGGATGCAGCCGGGCCCTACCACGCCTATGCGGGCGATCCCTACAGGATTGCGCGGGCCTGTATCGCACACGGCGTCGGATATCTCGACCTGGCGGACGATCCGGCCTTCTGCGAAGGCATCGCTGCATTGGATGAAGACGCCCGCAAGGCGGGCACCTTTGCCTTGTCGGGTGTCTCTTCGGTACCTGCCCTGTCCTCGGCCGTGGTCGCGGCTTTGGCTGGTTCGTTGGACAGCGTCGACGTGATCGATATGGCGATACTTCCCGGCAACCGCGCGCCGCGCGGGGCTTCGGTGATCCAGGCCATCCTGTCGCGAACCGGCGCGGTGTTTCGGCTCTGGCAGGGCGGCGGATGGGACCTGCCGCGCGGCTGGTCAAAGCCGCGCCGGTTTCAACTGGCCCCCGGGCTGGTCCGGACAGGCTACCTGATCGAGGTGCCTGACAACCGATTGTTCCCCCGCTGTTTCGGGGCATCAACCGTTACGTTTCGGGCCGGTCTGGAGCTTTGGCCGATGAATGCCGGTCTTGCCCTTCTGTCGTGGCTTCGCGCTGTCACCGGCGTCGGCATGCCGCGCTGGGCGGCTGGCGCGGCGCGGCTTGTCGCGACGATGCTGTGGCCTTTCGGGACCGCACGGGGCGGGATGATCGTTCAGGTCACCGGGCGCCGCGCCGACGGATGGAGCCGCCGCGAATGGTGTCTGGTGGCAGAGGCCGGAAACGGGCCATTCGTGCCAGCAGTGGCGGCGCGGGCGATCCTGCGCGCGGTCGACAGGATCAGGCCGGGGGCGCGGCCCGCCCTTGCCGAATTGCCGCTGGCAGAGTTCGAGGCTGCCATGTCGGATCTTGCCGTCACGACCGGGACGCAGACCGCACCGCTGCCCCCCTTGTTTCCGGCCCATCTTGGGGACGCGTTTCTTGAACTGCCCGTTCCGGTCCGGGAAAGCCATGATTGGGCAGGTTGTCTTCGGCTGGAAGGGCGCGCCGAGATCACGCGCGGCCAGGGTCTGGTCGCACGCCTGATTGCGGGTCTGTTCGGTTTTCCGCCAGCCGGTTCGGATGTGCCGGTCACCGTCACCAAATGGCAGGTCCCCGAGGGCGAGGTCTGGTTGCGCGATTTCGGCGGGCGGCGGTTCCGGTCCCATCTGCGATCTGTTGACGGGCGGATGACGGAACGGTTCGGTCCCTTCACCTTCGCGCTGGGTCTGAATGTCACCGACGGCACCCTTGCCTTTCCGGTCGCCGGGGGACGGATCGGTCCCTTGCCCCTGCCGTGGAGGCTCCTGCCGGGATCGGTGGCATCGGAACGCGAAGAGGATGGCCGATTTCACTTCGATGTCGAGCTTCGCGCGCCCTTGGGGTTCGGCCGCATCGTTCACTATCGCGGCTGGCTCTCGAAACGCGGTGCCAGTGCGCCGGACGTTTGCAGGTAGACCAACGAATCACGTCGCCGGGTCACTCTGCGAATTGTTCAAGGTTAACGTCAGATGAACCGTGCCTGGGCGAAAATGAACCCAGCATGAACGGCGAATTGCGAAGATGAACGCAAGATTAACAAACGGGCTAATATCCACGAATTCTTAGCTTTGTTCACAAAAACCGGCGCGGCCGGCGCATTTTTGCCAGATTTCAAACATGTCTGGATTGCGGGGGCATGAATTCCAGCCGGGACAACCGGCGGAGAACGGGAAATTTGTAACGATGCGCTGCCATAGAAAATCTTTCAGGAAGTTATTCCGTTTTGGCCGGAATGAGGACGGAGCCGCGACAATCGAAGCGGTGCTCTGGCTGCCATTCTATCTCATGCTGTTCGGCCTGCTGGCCGATGTCTCCATGGTCTTTCATGGGCAGTCAAAGCTGCTGCGCATCGTGCAGGACGCCAACCGGAATATGTCCGTCGGTCGCCTCACGACCACGGCTGAGGTTATTGATTTCGTCGAGGCCCGGGCAGGCGTATTCGCGACACCCACGAGTGTGTCGAACAACATCGCGGCCGGGCTGATCACGACGTCGATCACCGTGCCGATGAGCGATCTTGACATGTTTGGTGTCGCCGGGATTTTCAAGACCGCTGAGATGACAGTGCGTTCAGAACACCTGATGGAGAACTGAGCCATGACCCTGCATCACACTCCCGGTTTTCATGCTGACGAACATGGCGGCATCACGGTGTTCAGCCTGCAGATGTTTCTGGCGGCCCTCATGGTGGGTGGCCTGGCGGTTGACTTCGGAAATGGCGTTGCCACCAAAACCCAGTTGCAGGTGGCGTCGGATGCAGCGGCCCATGCCGCGATCTATACGCGCGAACTCAACAGCACTGACGACGCCAGGAACAAGGCGCTTGAAGTCGCTGCGTACAACATGCCGTCAGTCAAATACGGTTCAGTCCTGTCAGCCGATGATATCGTTTTCGGACATTGGGACAGCGACACGCAGTCCTTCACGCCGGATGCCTCATCCCGCGATGCGGTTCAGGTCGTGTCAAAGCGCCATGCCGCAAACGGAAATGGCGTGACCACCTACATGATGGGGCTTGTCGGTATGTCCAAGCTGGATGTCACATCGGGCACAGTCTTTCAAACCTATTATCCCAGCTGTTTCCGGGAAGGCTTTGTAGCAAAGGACCGGGTCGAGATTCAGAGCGGCAGCCACTACGGCTCCGGCTTCTGCATCCATTCGCAAAGCTACGTGAAAG
>NZ_JBARVQ010000720.1:0-5067 GCF_049646345.1 Albidovulum sp.
CGGCACGAAACCGCGACAGGTCCAGAGGGGCATGATGGCCGACTGGGCTTTGTTCCTGAACGGTAGGGAACAACATGGATGAATCATCGAATTGCGAAGGGATGCGAGCAAAGAGCGAGAAGGTGGAAGAACGACGGGCGATGATAGTGGGCTGGGTTGATTATCTCGCTCTCCCCGTTAGCACTGTAAACGCAAATCCAATGCCATGACGTCTGAGTATTTGAAAGCTGTTGATTTCGCTAAAGATTTCTTCAAGGATAGGATTGTTGACGGGAAGCTTAAGACGCATCGAGCGGAACCAACTGAGTTTCTTTATATGTTTGGGCTTCCTATCGAACAGCGAACAGATGATCACGAATATTGTCCGACGTATTACGTCTACCCCGAATATGCTCTGCGGTTTCTCCTTCTGCAAATGGGCGAGGACAAAGGCGCTTTCGACCTTTTGAGCCGAATAGTTATTTCTCGACTATTCCGAGACGAAGAACTCTCTCACGGAGAGAAACTCTTTGTCGGCCAAATCGTTGCAGGCCTTCTAAAACCTCCACCACCTGAAGGCGCAAAACTGGCAATAACCTTCGTCGAAAATTTGCACCTGTTGTTTATCTCAAGAGAGTTGACTGAGATCTTTGGACTTAGCTTGACTCGGAATGATGAGGTTTCCGTTGGTCTTTCGGCTTGCGATGCCGTTTCCGAGGCACTGGCAAGCCTAGGTGTCGCCAAGAGTTGGCGAGCGATTAAGGATGTTAACATGCACCCGAGCAGTCAACGGGTCAGGGAAGTCGCCGATTCGATCCGCAAGTATCAGATTAAGCACAGGAACGAACGGCCCTCGGGCGGTGAACCAGACTTGGAGTAATGCGCAAAAGCCACCCAGTGTGACGGAGATCAAAATTTTATCTCCGCCATGCAATGGATGTGATGATGGGGCATGTCGCTTTCAGGAGCAATCTTTTCTCTTGGAGTGCATGACATGGCTGAAACCTATCTTCCTGACACCCAGGTAGCCGCCCGCTACGGTGTCCACCGGACCACCCCTTGGCGTTGGGACAAGACCGACCCCACCTTCCCCAAGCCTGTCCGTCTGTCGCCTGGCTGCACCCGATGGAAGCTCTCCGAACTGGAGGCTTGGGAAAATAGCCGGTCTAAAGAGGACTAAAAAGAAACCCCGCCACAAAGGACGGGGCCGTAGGGCATTCAGTACTCACAACACATAGAATAGTCCCGCCCGTCCTCTCGCGCAACCAAAGAGAGGGCTCAACATGTCAAATGCTGAAAGCACGACCCGCTTGATTGGCGGTGGTCATTGGTACGGGGCATACGGCACAGCGCCTTGCCCCGTATGCCAGACCGAAGGCCGCGATGGCCAGAACGCCTTGACGATCGCCGATGGGATCAAAGGATTGGTGCTGCACTGCAAGAAGGCCGGATGCAGCTTCCAAGATATCCTGCGGGCGTTGAATCTGGCGTCTGGAGCTTTCTCGCCTCCTGAGTCCATCACAAGCGCCCGCCGCGAAAACGATCGTCGTTCGGCTGCGGTGAAACGCGATCAATGGGCCAAGGAGCTCTGGAACGAGGCCGTGCCGATAGATGGTACCATAGCGGAAACCTACCTGCGGAGCCGAAGCATTACCTGCGATCTGCCGGATAGTTTGCGCTTTCATCCCGAATGCTGGCATCCGAGTACCAAGCGCCTGCCCGCGCTGGTGGCGAGGGTGGATGGGGCGAAGGCTTTCGCCGTTCATCGCACCTATCTCCGCGACGACGGTGCGGCTAAAGCCGCGGTGGAGCCGACCAAGGCGATGTTGGGATCCGTTGTTGGTGGAGCCGTGCGTCTATCGACTGGTCCGGGTCCATTGGTCGTCGCTGAAGGCATCGAAACTGCACTCTCCTTGAATAGCGGTCTTCTGAACGGCCCATTGACAGTGTGGGCCGCTCTCTCAACCTCTGGCATGAAGGCCCTCGCCTTGCCCGGCACCCCCGATGACTTGATTATTGCAACGGATTCCGATGATGCCGGGGCCGGATGGCAGGCGGGCAATGTCTTGGCCGAACGCGCGCACGCGCTAGGCTGGCAAGTGTCCCTGCTTCCTGCGCCGGATGGGCAGGACTGGAATGACGCCTTGTGCGCGGGATGTGCCGATTGAACCCGCCCAAACCCATACCCTTCAAGCCGCCATCTGTGGTCCCGCCACTGTCCTATGATTTTCAGGCATGGCAAGAGATTGACCCGGCGCTAATCCCCCGGCTGCGCTTTGCCTATGGCGATACCTACGCAGTGGGCTACCTTAGCGTTACCTTTGCTGCGCCCAAGACGGGCAAGAGCCTCTTGGCACTTTCCGAGGCGATAGATGCCGCCACCGGGCGCGGATTTCTCACCGGGAGACCGTCCGAACCGATCCGGGTTTTATATTACAATGCCGAAGATGATTTGGCCGTCATTCAAGGCCGGGTTTGTGCCGTCTTGCAGGCTTGGAATATCCCACAATCCGAAATCGCGGGGCGGCTATTTGTGGTTTCCGGTGTGACAGAAGAAAGCCCGGTTGTCTTGATCGAGGGCTTGAAAGGCGAAATCGTTGAGCCTGCATTCCAAGCTCTTTCCGACCTGATCAAGCGCGAAGGCATAGACCTGGAGATTTTCGACCCTTTGCAAGATCTAAGCCAAAGCCCCGAGACTAACGAAGTTTTCCGCGCTCTGGGCGGGCGTATCCGGGCGTTGGCCTCCGATACTGGGGCCGCTGTTGGGCTTATTCACCATACGCGCAAGCCTTCACCCGGCATAATGCCGACGCTAGATGATGGCCGGGGCGGATCAGCGTTGCGGGGCGTGGCGCGCTTCAATCGCTTGTTGGTGCCAATGACCGAGGCCGAGGGCGCTAAGGCGGGTGTTGACGACTTTCGGCGCTATTTCCGCATCGGTGAGGCCGAAAGCAACTTTGCGCCGCCATCATCGGATCGCAACCGCTGGTTTGAGAAAACGAGTGAAGTGATTGCCAATGGCGAGAATGTTGCCACCATCCGGCCATGGACCTGGCCTGATGCGTTTATTGACATCACCGTAAGCGATACCTGCCGGGTGCGCGCTGCGATTGCCGCTCGTGATGCCCCTCCGCGTGAAAACAGCCAAGCTGGCGATTGGGCCGGAAAGATAGTGGCTGCTGTTCTGGGCCTTGATCTGGCCAAGCCCTCGGATAAGGCAAAGGTCAAAGCCTTGCTGAAAAAGTGGATCGAAACTGACGTTCTGCGAGTCGAAACTTTGCCTCATGGCGACAAGGGAAAAACCTCGCCCTGCGTTGTTGCAGGAGAAAATAGCCCTGCGGTGCATGAATGATTTACCCCCACATTCCCCCACATTCCCCCACCTTTCCCCCACCTCCCAAAACCCCATTTCCCTACCCCCCCCCCCCACCATCTATAGGGGTGTGGGGGTGGGGGTGGGGGAAGTAAGAACCGCCAACGCCTTTCCCCCACCTTGCAGGTTTCGCGGCTTTGCCTTCGCGCCTAGATCGGCAGGCAGGTCAGCCCATACGACGATGGGCGCCCTGACTTACAACGAACAGTCACATCCGGCGTTCGACAATCATTCACAATCAGCTCACTAGGGAGAAGCCGCCTTGGGCTGTTACTCAAATGCTAAGTATCGCTAAGGTTTCCGATGCCACGAACTTCTAGGGCCACACTTAAGATCATCGCTGAGGTTCTTGCTGAAACTGCGTGCTATCATTCGGTGCGTCCCGAACCGCGCACATGTTCGTTCACTGCAAGCTGGCCTTGGCAGAAGCGGTGGTATTGCGACGATTGTGAGGGGATGACCTGCGCGCGTCCAAAGAAGCTTGGTCTGGATGATAACGGCAAACCACTGCCCCTTGCAGCAGGGCGGCCGCGGGTCTGGAAGAAAGCCGTTAAGCCCACCAAAGCGCCACGGGCATTCAAATCAAGGCGGGTTAAACCCAGTCCTCCGCCCAAGGCTTTCAAGCCGACGCCGGTGCGGGCCAACCGTGTCGGCGAGGTACTCCGCAAGATGTTCAGCCTCGCGGTGACGTGGAAAATGCGGACCGACAACCCTGCCACCAGCTTCCGCAAACGCCCCGAAACTGCCCGCGAACGGTTCCTGTCTTTTGACGAAATCCAGCGCCGCTCGAACGCCCTTTGCGCCGATCCCGATCAGCGTGCCGCCGGGATCATCCGCCTGTGCATGCTGACCGGTGCGCGCTGCGGCGAGGCCCGCACCGCCACTTTCGATCAGTTCAACCTTGATCTGGCAATCTGGACCAAGCAGGCGGCTTACACCGAGCAGCGCCGCGTCCACCGTGTGCCAATCTCGCACGAGACGGTCGCGCTGATCCGGCTGCGGAGGGATGCGGTGCCCAAAGGCTGCCCGTTCATGTTCCCCGGCGATGTGCCGGGCCAGCCGGTCGTCGATCTCAAGCGGTTCTGGGAGCGGATGCGCGTGCAGGCCGACATCCCCGACGTCCGTATCCACGATCTGCGCCACACCTTTGCTTCGCTGCTGGTCTCCGGTGGGGCCTCGCTGGAAATGATCGGGCGGCTGCTTGGCCATACTCAGATCGGGACGACCCAGCGTTATGCCCATTTGATCGACTCGCCATTGCGGGCCGGGGTGAATGCCGTGGGGGAGATGCTGAAGCCGCGGTTGAAGGTGGTGGGCGGGCGCGACGATGCTGGCTGAGGGTTCACCATCGACTCCTGACCGTTAATCCCGTCAACCTGAAGTTTCATGCCAATTTGCACTTGCGCGGTGTTGATCGCCGCCGTTAGCCGTTGCCGAACGCGTGAAATCCCGTCTAAGGTTCAAAAACAAAAGAATTATTCGATTTGCTGCTCTGGCGGCGTTTCGCGGGGTCGGGAAACAACCGCATGGACAAACGATCACTTAGTGAGCGTGATATTTGCACTAAATACATTACCCCTGCACTTCGCGGGTCTGGTTGGGATGAAATCAACCAAATCCGGGAAGAAGTCAGCTTTACAAAGGGCAGGATTGTTGATTTCCACGCAGAAGTGAGCCGGGTAAGCAGATAATTTCCACTGAGAATTGAGCCATGT
>NZ_JBARVQ010000721.1:0-4680 GCF_049646345.1 Albidovulum sp.
GCATGGCTATGTGTGCTTGCGCGTTGATATGCGCGGAAATGGCGACAGCGAAGGCTTGATGGCCGATGAATATTCCGCGCAAGAGCTTTCCGATGCCGTCGAGGTGATCGGCTGGATAGCGGCCCAGAACTGGTCGAACGGCAAGGTCGGCATGATGGGGATCAGCTGGGGCGGGTTCAATTCGCTTCAGGTCGCCGCCCTGGCGCCTGATCCCCTGAAGGCCGTGGTCACACTCTGTTCGACTGTTGACCGCTATGCTGACGACATCCACTACAAGGGCGGCTGCCTGCTGAATGAAAACCTCGGCTGGGGGGCGACGATGTGGGCCTATTCCTCACGCCCGCCCGATCCTGCGTTGCGGCAGGGCTGGTTCGAGATGTGGCAGGAGCGGCTGGAGGCCGAGCCCTTCCTGCCCGCCCTGTGGCTGCGCCATCAGAACCGCGATGCCTATTGGAAACATGGCTCTGTTTCCGAGGATTATCCAGCCATCAAGGCCGCGGTTCTGGCCGTCGGCGGCTGGGGCGATGCCTACAAGAACGCGGTCCCCGCACTGGTCGCGAATGTCGCGGCACCGGTGAAGGGCATTGTCGGGCCATGGGTGCATAAATACCCCCATTTCGCGGTGCCCGAACCGCGAATCGGCTTCTTGCAAGAGGCGTTGCGCTGGTGGAACCGCTGGCTGAAGGAGGAACCGACCGGGGTTGAGGAAGACCCCGCGATGCGGCTTTACCTGATGGACGGGGTTCGGCCTGCTGCGTGGTACGATCAGCGCCCAGGCCGCTGGATTGCCGAACCTTCATGGCCTGCGCCGGATATCCGCACAAAGACCCTGCCGCTTGGCCCCGGCAAGCTGGGGCGCGCAAGCGCATTCCGGGCGACCGTGGCGAGCCCCGAGGATTGCGGTGCTGAGGGCGGCGAATTCTGTGCGATCTGGCTCGGCCCGGAAATGCCGGGCGACCAGCGCCGCGATGATGCCATGTCCGTCTGTTTCGACAGCGCGCCGATGGCTGCCACCGATATCGTCGGGGCACCGTTCCTGAGGCTGCGCCTGTCTGCGGACAAGCAAGTGGCGCAGATCGCGGTGCGGCTTTGCCACCTGCATCCCGACGGGGCCTCGACGCGGATCACCTGGGGCGTGCTGAACCTCAATCGCGCGGGCTCAATGGAGCATCCAGAACCGCTCATCCCGGGGCAGGAGATTGAGATCACGCTGGCGCTCGATCACATCGCCTACCGCCTGCCCGAGGGGCACCAATTGCGGCTTGCCATATCCTCGTCCTACTGGCCGATGCTCTGGCCCGTGCCGGACCGGGCAACACTGACCCTGACAGGTGGCGCGCTGGACCTACCGGTCCGGCAAGGCGGGCAGGGCGATGAAGTCGCCTTCCCGCCATCCGAAACCGCCACGCCGCTCCGCCAGCGGGTGATCCGCGCGGCGAGCCATATCAGGCGCAGCGAAACTGACCGGCAGACCGGCACCGTCAGCCTGATCATCGCGGATGATTTCGGCGAGGCCGAAAACCTTGACCACGGACTGATCACCGGCTCCATCGCCCGCGAACGCTGGGACATCCATCCCGAAGACCCCCTGTCGGCAAGGGGAGAGGCGCATTGGATCGAGGTGGTGGAGCGGGACGGGATGCGGCTTCGGACCGAAGCGCACTGCGCGATGTGGTCCGATGCCACCGATTTCCACCTCTCTGCCCGGATGGAAGCATGGGAAAATGACCGCCTTGTCTTTGACCGCGACCTGACAGAGCGTGTGCCGCGTGATCTCCGCTGATTCCTTCCCGGGTCTGATATGGAAAACAAACTCCTCCTGATCATCATCGACGGCGTGCCCTACGCCAATTGGCGCGGCTTTTTCGGCAATCTCGAAGGCTGGGTGGAAGAGGGCGCGACGCGGGTCTGGCGCATGCGATCGGTTCTGCCCTCGACTTCGGCCTCCTGCTACGCCTCGATCCATACCGGGGTGAGCCCTCAGGTCCACAACGTCACCTCGAACGAGTCGATCTTCCGCGTGGCCGAGCCCGACATCTTTTCGGAAGTGACGAAGGCGGGCGGCAGAACCGGGGCGGTCGCGCACAGTTTCTGGTCGGAATTCTTCAACCGCGCGCCCTTCGATCCGGTGCGCGATATCGAATATGATGAGCCGGGCCAAGGCCCGATCAGCCATGGTCGCTTTCACACCATGACCGGCTACGGCCACAACAACCAGATGACGCCCTGCGACGCGGATCTGTTCGCCACGCTGACCATGCTGGCCGAACGTCACGGCATCGATTACGGCATGCTCCATAGCTGCACGCTCGACAGCATGGGTCACCGCTTCGCCCATGATTGTATCCAGATGGATCTGGCCTGCTTCAAACTCGACGGACAGCTTGCACCTTACATCACCCGCTGGCGCGATGCTGGCTATGAGGTGATCGTCACCGCGGATCACGGCCAGTCGAAACGCGGGCATCACGGCGGGGCCGAAGACATGCAACGCGACTTCGCGCTTTACTATTTCGGTCCGGCAGACGGTCCCGCGCCAGACGTGCTCCTGAACCAGACCCAGCTCGCCCCGACGATCCTGTCGCGTCTTGGCGTGCCGGTTCCCCGATCGATGACGGCCGCACCCTTCCTGACCTGACCCCTTCTTCTGTTCAGAAATACTCCACGGGGGTCCGGGGGTGTGAAACCCCCGGCTCCGCCAGCAGATCTCGCGTTCAGTTCCGGTAGTCGGAGCCTTCCTCATCCAGAAGCGCCCTGATCTCTCTCAGGAAGGCGTCTGCCGCTCCGGGATAGCTTTCCCATTCCCGCGCGGTCTTTTCGGCGATCTCATCGGGCAGCACTCGCAAGGGCCGCCCGGTCTGAAGCGCGCGGATATAGGTCTCGGCGGCGCGTTCGAAATAATAGAGCCGGTTGAAGGTCTCACCCACAGTATCGCCGATGACCAGTACCCCATGATTGCCCATAATCATCGTGCACACCTTGGGATCGGTCAGCATCGCGGCACAGCGCGCGCCCTCGTCGCCAAAGGCCATCCCGCCGAAATGGCCGTCCACCACATGGCGATTGAAAAACATCGCTGAATTCTGATCGATGGGCGGCAGGGTGCTGTCGGCAAGGCTCGCCAGCACGGTCGCATGGATCGAATGGACATGCATGACACAGCGCGCATGCGGACAGGCGCGGTGGATCGAGCCATGCAGCCCCCAGGCCGTCGGATCGGGCGCGTCGGGCCGGTCAAGTGTCTCGGGGTCGTTCGCATCCAGAAGCAGCAACTCGGTTGCCCTGATCCGGGCGAAGTGACGGCCATTGGGGTTGATCAGGAACTGTGTGCCTTGGTCATTCACCGCAAGGCTGAAATGGTTCGCGACGGCTTCGTGCATGTTCAGCCGGGCGGTCCAGCGGAAGGCAGCGGCCAGATCATTGCGCTCTTCGACATGGGCAAGGTTGGCGCGCAGGTTTACGTTCATCTCTGGTCCTCCGGTCCATTGGGGTATGTGACGCAACAAGGTTCGGGCAGAAAGTGCGGCAACGCATAGCACAATCCGACCGGGCAGGTCGTTTTTATATCCATCAGACCGGCCGCCCCGCCAATGTAAGGTGGGTTTTAACCCACCCTGTTTGCGGTTCAGCGCATGCGAAGCGCGCCGTCAAGCCGGATCACCTCGCCGTTGAGATAGCCGCATTCAACGATAAACCTGGCAAGGGCAGCATATTCCGCCGGATCGCCAAGGCGCTTGGGAAAGGTCACCTCGGCGGCAAGGCTTTCCTGCACGTCCTGCGGCAGGCCTTTCATCATCGGGGTGGCAAAGATGCCGGGCGCGATGGCGCAGACCCTGATACCAAGGCTGGCCAGATCGCGCGCCACGGGCAGGATCATCCCGACAATCCCGCCTTTTGAAGCGGCATAGGCGGCCTGGCCCTTCTGCCCGTCAAAGGCGGCGATTGAGGCGGTGTTGACGATGACCCCGCGTTCGGGGCCGTCATTCTTTGCCATCTCGGCCGCGGCCAGACGGGTCATGTTGAACGACCCCACCAGATTGATGTCGATGGTCCGGCGGAAGCTCTCCAGCCGATGCGGCCCCTCGCGCCCCACGGTCTTTTCCCCGGTCGCAATGCCCGCGCAATTGACCAGCACGTCGATCCGACCCATCGCGTCAACCGCGGCCGTGATCCCGGCTGCGGCCGATCCCTCATCGGTCACATCGATCACCGCAAAACCGGCGCCGATCGAGGATGCGAACCCGGCGCCTGACGGATCGCGGTCGAGGATCATGACCTCTGCTCCGGCGGTGCGGAACGCGCCGGCGGTGGCCGCACCCAGACCTGACGCACCACCGGTGATCACCACTGAACTGGTGGAAATCTTCATTGCGGCCCTCGCATTAAATGAACATACGTTCAAAAATAACATCTGCGCGCGGGTGATGTCCAGTTCGGCGAAAAAGCGCCTTTTTTGTAGGGTCTGGGCCATCTTCCGCCCGCCGGTGGCAGCCAGCCGCCGACCCTGATCATGCCTTTGTGAGCCCCCCTTGGAACCGGATCAGGTTTATCTACCTATGGCTCAGCGGCGAGGGGCATAACCGGGCAAAAGGCCCGAACCTTGTCACCGCATTTGACTGAGCAGCTATGGAGAATGACATGAATATGCTGACAAAGACCGCGCTTGGCGCGGCGCTGTCG
>NZ_JBARVQ010000722.1:0-7101 GCF_049646345.1 Albidovulum sp.
GCGCGCGGCAGAGGCGGCGGGATATGGTGTGATGGTGGGCTGCATGGTGGGGTCGAGCCTTGCCATGGCGCCGGCGGTCTTGCTGGCGCAGGGCGCGGCCGTGGTGGATCTGGACGGTCCCTTGCTGCTGGCCGAGGATCGCGATCATGCTTTGCGCTATGACAATGCCGGGGTTCATCCGCCTGAGACAGGGCTTTGGGGGTGACCTGCCCCATAAACTGGGTTTCAGCCCACCCAGGCTAAGGAATGTCCGGTCGGGCTTGACCTTGCCCGCGCAAGGTCCGATGAAACCGCAACTGACCCGAGGAGAGCACCTATGAGCCGTACAGTCTATGTCAACGGAGACTACCTGCCCGAGGAAGAGGCGGTGGTGTCGGTTTTCGACCGGGGTTTCCTGATGGCTGACGGGGTCTATGAGGTGACGAGCGTTCTGGGCGGCAAGCTGATCGATTTCCCGGGCCATTCTGCCCGGCTGACGCGGTCGCTTTCGGAGCTTGATATGGCGAGCCCCTGTTCGGATGAGGAGCTTCTGGCAATCCACCGCGAACTGGTTGTACGGAACGGGATCGAAGACGGGCTCATCTATATGCAGGTCACACGCGGCAATCCGGGCGACCGCGATTTCGCCTTTCCCGATCCGAAGGTGACGCGACCGACGCTGGTGCTGTTCACCCAGTCGAAGCCCGGCCTTGCCGACAGCCCGGCTGCGAAGACCGGCTGGAAAGTCATCTCTATTGAGGATATCCGCTGGGGGCGGCGCGATATCAAGACGACGCAACTTCTCTATCCGTCGATGGGCAAGATGATGGCCAAGAAGGCGGGCGCCGACGATGCCTGGCTGATCGAGGATGGGATGGTGACCGAGGGTACGTCGAACAATGCCTATATCGTCACGGGCAACCGGATCGTCACCCGGGCGCTGTCGAACGATATCCTGCATGGCATCACCCGCGCCGCGGTGCTGCGATTTGCGGCCGAGGCGCAGATGCAGGTCGAGGAGCGCAGCTTTACCATCGAAGAGGCGCAGGCGGCCGATGAGGCCTTTGTCACGTCCGCTTCGGCCTTTGTCATGCCGGTGGTGGAGATAGACGGCACGGCGCTGGGGGACGGTAAGCCCGGACCGGTCGCCACGCGGTTGAGGGAAATCTATCTGGAGGAAAGCCGCAAGGTGGCGGTCTGACGCCCGGTTCTGTTTGGGTATTTTCGCAATGAAGAAACCTCAGGCGCTTTGCACCAGATGCAGGGTGACGGCGGCGTAAAACACAAGGCTCGCCGTCAGCACGAAGACATGCCAGATCGTGTAGTGAAAGGGCAGGCGTTCGAAAAGGTAGAAGGTCACGCCGGCAGTGTAGAGCAGGCCACCGGTGACGATCAGGATCAGGACCGGGGCTGACAGGGTGGCAAGAAATGCGCCCCCGGTAAGCAGACCCGCCCAGCCCATGCCGAGATAGAGCGCGATCGTCAGGGTGCGGAAGCGGTGAGGCGAGACAAGCTTGATCCCAACCCCGGTGAAGGCCGCCGCCCAGAGCCCGGTGAGCAGCCAGAAACCCTGGCTGGAGAGCAGGGCGAAAGGCGTATAGGTGCCCGCGATCTTGACATAGATCGCCGAGTGGTCGAGCCGTTTCAGCACCTCTTCCCAACCCGGTTCGGGGACCATGTTGTAGAGTGCGGAACATAGGATCATCGCGATCAACGCAAGGCCATAGACCGAGACCCCGAACATTGCGGTGAAATCGCCGCGCAGGAAGGCGGCGGTTGTGATCAGAACCGGCACCGCGATCAGGACGAGTGTCAGCCCCGAGGCATGGATGACCGCATCCGATAGCCGTTCGGCCCTGCTGTAACTTGTGCGTTTCCTCAGGAGCTGCATCATGGGAGTCTATCAGGGAAGACCGCCCCAAAGTAAGGCCGCGCCCGTAAACATTTGGTGTCAGGGCAGACATGTCCTGTGATCGGCAGGGTCACGGGGGGCGTCGCAAAAGCCGATCCGCTTGGCCGGGGTGGCGCAGGTCCGGCAGTCCATAAGAAACGCTATCATTTAGTGCGGCGGCCGGAGGCGCCTTCGCGGTACGCGAAGGGCCGACATATGTCTTGCGCCCGGGAACCGGGCGCTCATTGGGATCAGGGCAATTCAGCTGTCCTTTGGTCCGACATTCTTGCTGAACGCCACTTCGAACGCCGCTTGTTTCGCCGCATCCGCCCCGGTCTGATGCGCTGCGCGCCAGTCCTCATAGGGCATGCCGTAATAGACCTCACGCGCCTCGTCCTTGGTCATCTCGATGCCACGTTCGGCGGCGGCCTCCTGATACCAGCGCGCGAGGCAGTTGCGGCAGAACCCCGCAAGGTTCATCAGGTCGATATTCTGCACATCGGCGCGTTTTTCCATCAGGTGATGGCGCAGCGTCCGGAAGGCGGCGGCTTCGATCTCGATGCGGGTCTGGTTGTCCATGGCGGTTCTCCTGCCTTCAGAGATTGGTATCGGCCAACGCCGCTTCAAGGATCGGGGCCAGCCGGTCGGCCCAGGCGATCTGACCGTCTTCGGTGCGGATCAGATCGTGCCTGATCTCGATCAGTACGTTGGGTCGGCCCTTTTTCAGTGCATGTTTGTCGATGGAATCGCCGTCGAGATGGCCGCCATAGGGTTCGTTTTCACCAACGTTCAGATCCGGTTCGGCGCGAAGACGTTCAAGCATGGCCAGCGACAGCTTCGGGTCGAGATGGGAATAGAGGATGCCCACCTGCCACGGCCGGTCGTCGCGCCCGAAGAGGCGCGGCGTGAAGCTGTGGACGGCGCAGATGACTGTGTCGGACCTGCGGATCGCCAGCCCCTCCAGCGCGTCGTGATAGGGCCGGTGGAAGGCGTTCAGACGCCGCTCGACCTCTGCCGCATCGACAGAGCGGTTCACCGGGATGATCGTCGAGTCGTAAAGCTTCATCACCAGCGTCGGGTCATCCTCGCCCCGGTTGGGGTCGATGACGAGGCGCGAGAAATCAGAAAGGATCGCAGGTGCGTTCAGCCGCTCGGCGAGACGCCGCGTCACCCCCGCCGCGCCGATATCATAGGCGATGTGGCGTTCCATATCGGCGGGTGAGATGCCAAGACTGCCGCCGCCGATGCAGTCCGGCACCCGGTTCGTTGCGTGGTCGCAGGTTACAAGCCAGCGCGCGGGGCGGTCCGCGCCGGTGATCTCGAAAGGTTGTTTCGTCATCTCGGTGTCATCATGGACTGTCACCGGTTTCATAGACTGGCGGACCGTAAAGCGCCAGTTGCCGTGGCCCGGCTTTTCGGCCATAGAGGGGCGGATTTTGATGATAGCGCAAACGGAAAAGACATCATGACCGGGATGAGACGCCTCAGGAACGTAAAGATCGTGGCCACGCTCGGCCCCTCGTCGAGCGATTATGAAACGATCCGGGCGCTTTTTGAGGCGGGCGCTGACGTCTTCCGCCTGAATATGAGCCATGGCAGCCACGCCGAACAGGCCGCCCGTCACACGATCATCCGGCAGATCGAACAGGATACCGGCCGCCCGATCGCAATCCTTGCCGATCTTCAGGGCCCGAAACTGCGCACCGGCGTCTTCGCGAAAGGCGAGGAGGATCTGGTGGAAGGTGCCGCCTTCCGTTTCGACCTTGATCCGGCTGAAGGCGATGCGACCCGCGTCTGCCTGCCGCATAAGGAAATCTTCGCCGCACTCGAACCCGGCGCCTCGCTTCTCGTGAATGATGGCAAGATCCGGCTGAAGGTGGAAAGCTGTGGTGCCGATTTCGCCAATTGCACGGTGACCACGGGCGGTACGATCTCCAACCGCAAGGGGGTGAACGTGCCCGATGTGGTCCTGCCGCTGGCGGCCCTGTCCGACAAGGATCGGGCGGATCTGGAATTTGCCTGTGAACTCGGCGTCGACTGGCTGGCCCTGTCCTTCGTGCAGCGCCCCGAAGACGTGGCCGAGGCACGGGCGCTGGCCAAGGGCCGGGCCGCGATCCTTTCGAAGATCGAAAAACCCGCGGCTGTGAAAGCCTACAAGGAGATCCTCGCAGTCTCTGACGGGATCATGGTGGCGCGCGGTGATCTCGGTGTCGAACTGCCCGTCCATTCGGTGCCGCCGATCCAGAAGCAACTGGTGCGCGGCGCACGGGCGGCGGCCAAGCCCGTCATCGTCGCCACCCAGATGCTGGAAAGCATGATTGAAAGCCCGATGCCCACCCGCGCCGAGGTTTCCGACGTCGCCACCGCGATCTACGAGGGCGCCGATGCGGTGATGCTCTCGGCTGAAAGTGCCGCCGGTGACTACCCTGTCGAGGCGGTCACGACCATGGACAGCGTCGCGAAATCGGTCGAGGCCGACCCGACTTACCGCGAAGTCATCGAAGCCTCGCGCCGCGTCAGCCGCACCACCATCGCCGACGGGATCGTGGCAGCCGCGCGCGAGATCGCCGAGGCGACGGATATCCACGCGATCTGCTGCTTCACCCAGTCGGGCACCACAGCGAGCCTTGTGGCCCGTGAACGCCCCAGCGTGCCGATCATCGCCCTGACGCCGATCCCGGCGACGCTCCGCCGTCTTTGCCTGACCTGGGGGGTGCATTGCGTGCTGACCGAGACCATCGACCGGTTCAAGATGGCCGTCGTCTCGGCCGCCCGCGCCGCCCGCGCTTACGGGTTTGCGACCGAAAAAGACCAGATCGTGGTGACTGCGGGCGTGCCATTCAACGTCAAGGGCACCACAAACATCCTGCGCGTGGCCCCCTGCGATGAACGCCTGATCTTCCGCACCGATCCGGAATAGCGGGGCGCACCATCTGATCACGGTCGCGCCTCCAGTTCTGGTGGAGGCCGGATTCCGCCTGGAACCATTGACCGGGGAAGCGCAGGTCGATGCCGCCCGTGGCAGGTAGCTCGCCTCCGAGGCCTTTAGCCCGAGGTCGTTGGTACAAAGACCGGGCGGCCGATATGATTGGTGCGGAAGAAGAAGATCTGCCCTCCCTCGACCACCGCAACAGTTCACCATCATGCCCCAGTCTGGATCAAAGGTACCGAAGCGGCGTTCTTTATCTCAGGCAAGCAATCTTGTGCTTGCAGGATCGTGGAACGGAACGAGGCTGATTTCTGCTGCGATCTCCCGTCCCTCAACCATGACGGAATACTGTCCTTTGGTTAGCGCCTGTTTGCCCATGGTGCCATCCGGTGCAGACAGCAGACACAAGCCCACCGCCGTTCCTTGCGAGCATGACCAGGCGCCCGCCGTCACATAGCCCGCGACCTTGCCGTCCCTCAGGACCGGCTCATTGTGGTGCAGCAGGGGAGTTGGGTCGGTGAGCTTGACGAAGCAAAGATATGGCCCCTCGTTGGCGGCCTTGCGTTCGAGATAGGCGTCGCGGCCGACAAATGCGGTTCCTTTGTCGGGCTTGCAGACAAAGCCCAGCCCCATCTGATGGGGCGCGTCGCTGTAGGCCATGTCGTGGCCCCAGTGGAGGAAGCCCTTCTCGATACGCAACGCGTTCAGCGCTTCGCCCCCGGCCAGCCGCAGCCCGAGCTTGTTGCCTGCCTTCATCAACACCTCGAAGACATGTTCGGCGAAATCGGGTGTCACGAAGATCTCCCACCCAAGCTCGCCGGTATAGGACAGGCGCTGCGCGAAGACGGGCGCGTGGCCGATGTGGAAATGCTGCAGGCTATTGAACGGGAAGGCCGCGTTAGAGACGTCGATATCCGCGACCGCCGCCAGAAGGTCACGCGATTTCGGACCCGCGATTGCCAACACGCCGTAGGCGGTCGTGGCGTCGCGCAGGCGCACATCCTCGCCCGGGCGCAGCGCGTCGCGCAGATGCAGATAGTCGCGTCTGGTGTGCGAGATAGAGCTCATCACCATGAACGCGTCGCCGCCGTGGCGCGCCACGGTTACGTCGCTTTCGATCCCGCCGCGTTCGTTCAGCATCAGCGTGTAGGCAACCCGGCCCACAGGCAGCGCCATGTCATTGGTGCAGACGCGTTGCAGGAAGGCTTCGGCATCCTTCCCCTCGACCATCAGCTTGCCCAGCATCGAATAGTCGAACATAGCCACCGCCTCTCGCGCGGCCTTCTGTTCTGCCTGCGCATGGGGAAACCAGCTGGAGCGGCCAAAGCTGTAGTCGTATTCCGGCGTCACGCCCTCGGGCGCGAACCAGCCGGGGCGTTCCCAGCCCTGCACCTCGGCATAGCAGGCGCCATGGGCTTTCATCGCGTGATAGAACGGCGTTCGCCGCAGGTTGCGCACGCTTTCGCGCTGACGGCCCGGCCAGTGCATCGCATAGGTCAGCACCAGCGTTTCGGCACAGCGTTCGCGCAGATAAGGATCGCGGGTCTGGAATTCCTCGCAGCGCTTGGGGTCCATCTCGCTCAGATCCATCGGCGGATGGCCCTTCATGATCCACTGCGCCAGCGCCCGGCCCGCGCCGGGACCGGACTGGATGCCGGTGGAGTTCACCCCGGCCAGCACGTAGTAGCCCTTGACGTCCGGCGCCTCGCCCAGCGTGAAGCGGCCGTCATGGGAATAGCTTTCCGGCCCGTTGAAGAAGGTGCGGATGCCGACGTCCTGAAGGATCGGCACCCGGTTCATCGCCAGTTCCAGCACATCCATCACATCCTCTTCGACGAAGGGCAGGCTGTCGAAGCAGAAATCCTCGGAAATGCCTTCCATCCCCCAGGCCTTGGGGTGGAAATGCGCGAAACCGAAGAGAAGTTTGCCCGCATCCTCTTTCCAGTAGGTGCCGTCGCAATAGGAACGCAGAACTGGCAGGTCGCTCGGCAGCCCGGCGATGGGTTCGGTCACGAGGTAGTAATGTTCGCAGGCATGCAATGGCACGCCGACGCCGTTCTGGCGGCCCAGTTCGCGCGCCCACATGCCGCCGCAGTTCACCACGACATCGGCGGTGATCCGGCCCTCAGCCGTGCGCACGGCGCGCGCGCGGCCGCCCTCGACTTCCACGGCCTCAACCTTCACATGTTCAAAGATCTGCGCCCCGTGCATCCGCGCGCCTTTTGCCAAAGCGGTGGTCAGGTCGATCGGGTTGGCCGAGCCGTCGCTTGGCATATAGATGCCACCCAGCACGCCTTCGGGG
>NZ_JBARVQ010000723.1:0-9823 GCF_049646345.1 Albidovulum sp.
CGACCGCAAAGGGCTCAATGCAACCAATACAAATTGCGAATTCGGTGGTCAGCGTCAGAAGCTCCTCCTCAAAAACTGATATTCCGCAGGCCGCAGCGAATGCGCCATCCAACAGCCAAGTGTTGACTTTGCGGTTGGGGCGGAAGAAGACGGCGCCATGATCCAGACCCTGCTTCAGGTGGCCCTTGGCGGCGCGCTCGGCGCTTCGGCCCGCTACATGACCAATGTCGCCGCGATGCGGCTGATCGGCCCCGGCTTTCCCTGGGGTACGGTCGCAGCCAATGTCGTCGGCTCATTCCTGATGGGTGTCATTGTCGTGGCGCTGGCCCATAAAGACGCAACCCGGATGGCGCCCTTTCTGATGACCGGTCTGCTTGGCGGCTTCACCACCTTTTCGGCCTTCTCGCTCGATGCGCTGACGCTCTGGGAGCGGGGGCAGACGGGTCTTGCTGCGACCTATGTGCTGGGCTCGGTGATCCTGTCACTCATCGCCATCGTGGTTGGAATGGCAGCCGCCAGAGGGGTTTTCGCATGAGTGGGGTCAAGTTGCTGACCGTCTCGGCCGATGAGGGCGAAAGCCGGCTTGATCGCTGGCTGAAGAAACGCTTTGCCCAGATCACGCAAGGTCAGATCGAGAAGCTGTGCCGCACCGGCCAGATCCGCGTCGATGGCGGCCGTGTCAAGGCCGCGACCCGTGTGCAGCCGGGGCAGGAGGTGCGCGTGCCGCCCCTACCGAAGTCGGACCCCACATCACCGAAGCCGGAGGCCGGGATCAGCGCGGCCGATGCCAAGATGATCCAGGCCGCAGTCCTGTGGAAGGACGAGCACATCATCGCGCTGAACAAGCCGCCGGGCCTGCCGAGCCAGGGTGGATCGGGGCAGGGCAACCGCCATGTCGACGGTCTGGGTGGCGCGCTAATGTTCGGCTACAAGGATCAGCCGAAGCTGGTCCACCGGCTTGACAAGGATACGTCCGGTGTCCTGCTGCTGGCCCGTACCGGCCGCATCGCCCGTGCGCTTAGCGAAGCATTCCGGTCCCGCACCACCCGCAAGATCTACTGGGCCGCCGTTGCGGGTGTGCCGAATCCCAAGATGGGCACGATCCGCTTTGGCCTCGTGAAAGCGTCGGGTCATGGCCGCGGCGGCGAGGCAGAGAAGATGATCGCCATCCACCCCTCGAAGGTCGATGAGACCGAGGGTGCTAAACGTGCGACCACGGATTTCGCCGTTCTCGACGCGCTTGGCACCCGCACCGCCTGGGTGGCGCTTGTCCCGGTGACAGGACGCACCCATCAGCTTCGCGCCCATATGGCCGAGCTTGGCCATCCGATTGTGGGCGACGGGAAATACGGCGGCTCGGGGCAGGAAAACCTCGGCGATGGCTGGGGCGCGCAGCTTGGCGGCGATATCAGCCGCAAGCTGCATCTGCATGCCCGCTCGATCAGTTTCGATCACCCGATCACCGGCAAGCGCATCACCCTGACGGCACCCGTGCCCGATCACATGAAACGCACCTGGAAGACGCTCGGCTGGTCCGAGGCCGATGTCCCCGCCGATCCCTTCGCGGAGGAAATATGAACCGACTGCGTCTGGTGGTCTTCGATGTCGACGGCACGCTCGTCGACAGCCAGGATCATATCCACGGGGCGATGGAGCTTGCCTTTGCGACGGTCGGGCATCCCCTTCCTGCCCGCACGGATATCCTGTCGATCGTCGGGCTGTCTCTGCCCGAGGCGATGGCCCGCCTTGTCCCGCATCTGCCGGGTCCGATTCAGGCCGATCTGGTTGAGGCTTACAAGGGCAGTTTCGGACGGATGCGGGCCAACTGGCAGCCGCCGCTTTTCGACGGGCTTGGCGCACTTGTGGCGACGCTGGGCGCGGACCCTGAGATTTTGCTTGGTGTTGCGACGGGTAAGTCCCGGCGGGGCCTGACACATGTGCTGGATGTGCATGGCTTGCAGGATTGTTTCATGACCACCCAGGTTGCCGACGATCACCCGTCAAAGCCGCATCCCTCGATGCTGTTGGCCGCCTTGGCCGAAACCGGGGTCGCGGCGCGGGATGCGGTGATGATCGGCGATACCACCTATGACATCGAGATGGGCCGGGCCGCCGGGTTTCGCACCATCGGCGTCAGTTGGGGTTATCACCGGCCCGAGGCGCTGGCAAAAGCCGGGGCAGGGCGGATTGTCGATACGGCTGAGACGCTTGCCGCTGCGATAAACCAGATTTGGGAGACGGCATGAGCGGTTGGACGGTCATACGGTTCTGGAAGGCGGTGACCGTTGCGCAGGAAGAAGGCGGGTATGCCGTCCTTCTTGATGCACGGTCCGTCCGCACGCCGTCGAAAGCGCCGCTGTTGATGCCAAGCCGCGCGATGGCCGAGGCGGTCGCGGCCGAATGGGCGGCGGTCGAAGACAAGGTCGATCCGCGCCTGATGCCAATCACGCGCCGCGTCAATGCCGCCATCGACAAAGTCGCGGTGCAATTTGACGAGGTCGCCCAACTGGTGGCGGACTATGGCGGGTCGGACCTGCTGTGTTACCGGGCCGAAGCGCCGGAGGCGCTGGTTGCAGCGCAGGCAGAGGCCTGGGATCCGCTGCTCGACTGGGCGGCAGAGGCGTATGGCACGCGCCTGAAGGTTACGCGCGGCGTGGCACCCGTGGCCCAGCCTACCGAAGCCCTCGCACGGCTCGCCGACGAGGTCCGGGCGACAACGCAGTTCCAGTTGACGGCACTCTATGATCTGGTCGGTCTCAGCGGTTCGTTGATCCTCGGCCTCGCTGCGACACGGGCCGAATTCGACGCCGAATCCCTTTGGGCGTTTTCCCGGATCGACGAGGATTGGCAGGCCGGGCAATGGGGCGAGGATGAGGAAGCGTCCGCCAATGCGGCATTGAAGCGGATGGACTTTCTACAGGCGCATCATTTTTGGGAACTTTCGTCCGCGTCGCCGGAATAATGTTTCGTGCGACCTTACGTCACCTTGAAATTCGATCTGTCAAATCTGGTTTCGGTCACATTTGCGGCCGTTTGCGACCTTGACGTGGGCATCACATCGTTCAAAACTGCGGTCGCTGGGGCGCATGCCCCGCTAAACAGGGTTCGAACCACTCGACCCAAACAGACTGCCCCGAATGGGGTGGCAACTCAGGAAGAGGTAAAAATGAAAAAATCGGTATTCCTCGGGGCGTTGGCCGCGACCACGTTGCTGGCCGGACATGCGTCGGCGGCAACGCTGGACGACGTCAAGGCCCGCGGCGAGCTGATCTGCGGCGTCAACACCGGTCTTGTGGGCTTTGCGGCCCCGGATGCGGCCGGCAACTGGCAGGGCTTCGACGTGGCTATCTGCAAGGCCGTCGCTGCTGCCGTTCTGGGCGATGCGTCCAAGGTGAAATATGTGCCGACCACCGGTGAGACCCGCTTCACCGCTCTCGCTTCGGGCGAAATCGACATGCTGGCCCGGAACACCACCTGGACCTTCTCGCGCGATGCGGACCTCAAGTTCACCTTCACCGGGGTGGACTACTATGACGGTCAGGGCTTCATGGTGAAGAAGGATCTCGGCGTCTCTTCGGCCAAGGAACTGGACGGCGCCACGGTCTGCATTCAGACCGGCACCACGACCGAGCTGAACCTTGCTGACTTCTTCAAGGTCAACAACATGTCCTACCAGCCGGTCGCGATCCAGACCAACGCTGAAGGTGAACAGCAGTACCTCGCCGGTGCCTGCGATGCCTACACGACCGACGCTTCGGGCCTTGCCGCGACGCGTGCGGTCTTCGCCGATCCGGAAAACCACATCATCCTTCCGGAAATCATCTCGAAAGAGCCGCTTGGGCCGCTCGTCCGTCATGGCGACGACCAGTGGGCCGATATCAACCGCTGGACGCTCAATGCGCTGATCGCGGCAGAAGAGTTCGGCGTGACCTCGGCCAATGTCGAAGAACTGTCGAAAGGCACCGAGAACCCGGAGGTCAACCGGATCCTCGGCACCGAGGGTGACCTTGGCGCGATGCTCGGTCTCGACAAGGAATGGGCCAAGCGCGCGATTGCCGCCGAAGGCAACTACGGTGAGATTTTCGCCAAGTATCTCGGCGAATCGACCCCGATCGGCCTGGCCCGCGGCCTGAACGCGCAGTGGACCCAGGGCGGTTTGCTCTACACGCCGCCGTTCCGCTGATCTGAACACCAAAGGCGCGCGGACAACCGCGCGCCTTTCGTCCATCGAGAACAGTCCGAAGGCCGGGGCATCACGTCCCGAATAGACGGCAAAGCCGCAAGTGCCTTCGACAACGGGGATAAAATCATGGCTACAGCCGCTGACGCGCCGAAGGAATCCTTTCGGCTAGGGATGCTTGTTTACGATACGCGGTATCGTGCGATCACCATCCAGATCGTCGTCCTTATTCTTTTCATGCTTGGCGTTTCATGGCTGCTGGGCAATCTGTTCGACAACCTCGCCGAGCGCGGTAAGGATCTGAGCTTTTCATTCCTTTGGAACCGGGCCGGGTATGACATCAACCAGTATCTGATCCCGTATACAAACGACGACACGCATTTCCGGGCGCTGCTGGTCGGACTGATCAACACGGTCCTCGTGGCGGTGCTCGGTTGTGTCGCGGCGACGGTGATCGGAGTGATTGTCGGGGTGTTGCGGCTGTCAAAGAACTGGCTCGTCTCGCGTCTGATGACGGTCTATGTCGAAATTTTCCGCAACGTGCCGGTGCTTCTATGGATACTTGTGGTATTCGCTGTATTTACTGAGGTAACGCCGCAGCCGCGCGATTTTAAGGTTACGGACGAGATGATTGCAGCGGGCGAAGAGCCCGCAGCTGCGATGTCCGCCTTTAATACGGTTGCAATCACCAATCGCGGCACTTTCATTCCCAAGGCGCTTTACGAACGCTCACTGGGCGAGGTCAATATCGGCTTCCTGCCGATCAGTCTAAACACTGTCGCTATCATTGCCGTCGTCCTTGCCAGTCTTTTCGGATACCGGATGATCAAGACACGTGCCAACGCGATACAGGAGGCGACCGGGGTCCGGCCCGTGACCTGGTGGAAAAGTGTGCTGACGGTCTTCGGACCGCTCATCGTGCTTCTCATCGTGCTTGGCTTCCATCTGGAAATCCCGACACTCGGCGGCTTCAATTTCACCGGTGGCATTCTGGTGTCGAACTCACTGATGGCGCTGTGGCTGGGCCTGACGCTCTACACCGCCGCCTTCATCGCGGAGATCGTGCGCGCCGGTATTATGGCCATCTCCAAGGGCCAGTCCGAGGCATCCTTTGCCCTTGGCCTGCGTCCCGGCCGCACGATGAGCCTGATCATCCTGCCGCAGGCGTTGCGGGTCATCATCCCGCCGCTCATCTCGCAATACCTGAACCTGACCAAGAATTCGTCGCTGGCGATTGCGGTCAGCTACATGGATGTGCGCGGCACGCTTGGCGGCATCACGTTGAACCAGACCGGGAGAGAGCTTGAATGCATGCTTCTCCTGATGCTCATCTACCTGACGCTCAGCCTGCTGATCTCGTCGGGGATGAACGTCTACAACAACGCTGTCCGGTTGAAGGAGCGCTGAGATGTCTGATCAGAACGCAAACTCTGCCCTTTTTGTCCGTGACGCGATGTTGCCACCCGTGGCGCCGCCGGTATCGGAAGCCGGGGTGGTCAAATGGCTGCGCGAGAACCTGTTCTCCGGCTGGGTCAACTCGATCCTGACGGTGATCGGCTTTGTCACCATCGTCTATCTGCTGAAGCTGGCGCTGCCGTGGTTCCTGCACGGCGTCTGGAACGCCAATTCCCTTGGCGAATGCCGCGAGATCATTGCGGCGAACTGGGGGGAACATGCCCACGGTGCTTGCTGGGCGATGATCCGCGAACGCTGGAACCAGTTCCTGTTCGGCTTCTACCCGTCGACCGCCTATTGGCGACCGATCCTGGCACTGCTGCTCCTCCTGGTGGCGCTGGCTCCAGTGCTGTTCACCGAAAAATCGAACAAGCTCTGGATCGCCGGGGGCGTCATCACCGTCCTGGTCCTGTGGCTGTCGTTTTCGTATGGCGAATGGCTACCGGTCGGCATCCTCGTTCTTATCGCCGCTATCACCGGCGTGATGGGCGCGCGCGGTGCGAAATGGCCGGTGAACCTTCTCTGGTTCTCGGGCGTCTATGCTGGTCTGGCCTTCTGGCTGCTCTGGGGCGGGTCGATCTGGCTGCCTGTCACGGCAATGCTGGGCTTCGTAGTCGGTGGGGTCGCGTTTCGCTTTTCCGCGCCAGTGTCGGGCACAATTGTCGCTGCCGGGGTTGGTGCCGTCGCGGCTGTCCTCTGGTGGTACTTCGCGGCCGGCGCTCTGACAGACACCCTGACCGGGATCACTGGACGCAGCCAGCCCTTCTGGCTGCGCGGAGTCGATTCGGATGAATTCGGTGGCTTCGTCCTTGCCTTCACCATCGGTCTTGCCGGGATCGCGATTTCCCTGCCGATGGGGATCATCCTGGCGCTCGGCCGACGTTCAGACATGCTGCTGGTCAAGGCGCTCTGCGTGGGCTTCATCGAGTTCATTCGCGGTGTGCCGCTGATCACGCTCTTGTTCACGGCGTCACTGCTCTTGCAGTACTTTCTGCCGAAGGGGACAAGTTTCGACATTATCCTGCGCGTCATCATCATGGTCACACTCTTTTCGGCGGCCTATATTGCCGAGGTGATCCGGGGTGGCCTCGCCGCCCTGCCACGCGGCCAGTACGAGGCGGCCGACGCGCTTGGCCTCGACTACTGGAAGGCGCAAAGGCTGATCATCATGCCACAGGCGCTGAAGATCTCGATTCCGGGCATCGTGTCCTCTTTCATCGGGCTCTTCAAGGACACCACGCTGGTCGTCTTCGTGGCACTTCTCGATCCTCTGAAAGGTATCACCGACGCCGTGCGGGCTTCGATCGAATGGAAGGGCATCTACTGGGAGCCCTATATCTTCGTCGGCGCCATTTTCTTCATCATCTGCTTCAGCATGTCGCGGTACTCCATGTACCTCGAAAACAAGCTGCAGCGTGAACATCGTTAAGGAGAGTCCATATGTCGGACCCACATGCCGTTACCCGCGAGATTGACCGCAGCCACATGCAGATCTCGGATGAAGTCGCGATCCAGATCAGTGGAATGAACAAGTGGTACGGGGCGTTCCACGTCCTGCGCGACATCAACATGACCGTGAACCGGGGCGAACGCATCGTTATCTGCGGCCCGTCCGGTTCGGGCAAATCGACGCTGATCCGCTGCATCAATCGGCTGGAGGAACACCAGCAGGGGCAGATCGTTGTCGACGGGATCGAACTGACCAACGACCTTAAGAACATCGACAAGGTGCGCTCCGAGGTCGGGATGGTGTTCCAGCATTTCAACCTTTTCCCGCATCTGACGATCTTGGAAAACTGCACGCTCGCCCCGATCTGGGTCCGCAAGGTCCCGAAGAAGGAAGCCGAAGCGACAGCGATGCATTTCCTCGAAAAGGTGAAGATCCCCGAACAGGCCTTGAAATATCCCGGCCAGTTGTCGGGTGGTCAGCAGCAGCGCGTGGCCATCGCCCGCTCGCTCTGTATGAAGCCGAGGATCATGCTCTTCGACGAACCGACCTCGGCGCTCGACCCCGAGATGATCAAGGAAGTTCTCGACACCATGATCGAGCTCGCTGAAGAAGGGATGACGATGCTTTGTGTGACCCACGAGATGGGTTTTGCCCAGGCCGTGGCGAACCGGGTGATCTTCATGGATCAAGGCCAGATCGTCGAACAGAACGAGCCGAAAGAGTTCTTCAATAACCCGCAATCGGACCGGACCAAGCTGTTCCTCAGCCAGATTCTCGGGCACTGACAGCCGCCAGATGCAAGGAAAAGCCCCGGTCTTCACCGGGGCTTTTTCGTTTGTCGGGAAAACTGTCGATCAAATGGCAGCAACCGTACCGCCATTGCCAACCAAGCTGATCTGTACGGCTCGGTCAGATGATTCCGCTCCAATGCAGAACGCAAAAGCTCGGTTCCGGTCACATTGTTTTTGCAAGTCTTTGAAAAGATGTGGAGGCGGGTACCGGAATCGAACCGGTCTTCACGGATTTGCAATCCGCTGCGTAACCTCTCCGCCAACCCGCCGGTCCGAGGCTCGCGTTGTCTAGCGTGGGTGGCGCGCAGCGTCAACGGGCTGCGAAGGGGGGTGTTCCGTTTCTTTTCCGGATCGCCTATATGAGACGATCTTGATCCGCAGGACCCCGCCGATGTCAGACGCCAAACCGACCGCCCCCGTCACGCAGGATGTCGTGACCATTCCCCGCAAGCTGCCGGAAGGCGGGCGGGTGAACCTTGTCGGGCTGACGCGCGACCAGCTCAGCGAGGCGTTGATCGCGGCGGGCACGCCGGACAAGCAGGCCAAGATGCGGGTCGGGCAGGTCTGGCAGTGGATCTATCATTGGGGTGTGCGCGACTTTGCCCAGATGACCAACCTCGCCAAGGATTACCGGGCGATGCTGGCCGAGAAATTCGAAATCGCGCTGCCCGAACTTGTCACCCGTCAGGTCTCGGCCGACGGCACCCGCAAATACCTTCTGCGCATCGCTGGCGGGCATGAGGTTGAGACGGTCTATATCCCCGAGGAAAACCGGGGAACGCTTTGCATCTCGTCGCAGGTCGGCTGCACTCTGACCTGTTCCTTCTGCCATACCGGCACGCAGAAGCTGGTCCGCAACCTCACGGCGGCCGAGATTGTCGGTCAGGTCATGCTGGCGCGTGACGATCTGGGCGAATGGCCCGAACAGGGCGCGCCGAAGAACGAAACGCGGCTGGTCTCCAATGTCGTCCTGATGGGCATGGGCGAGCCGCTTTACAACTTCGACAATGTCCGCGACGCGATGAAGGTGGTGATGGATGGCGAGGGGCTGACGCTTTCGCGCCGTCGCATCACACTCTCGACCAGTGGTGTCGTGCCCGAGATCGCCAAGACCGCCGAGGAAATAGGCTGTCTGCTGGCGGTCAGTTTCCACGCCACCACAGATGAGATCCGCGACCGTCTGGTGCCGATCAACAAGCGCTGGAACATCGAGGCGCTGCTGGCAACGCTTCGCGACTATCCACGGCTGTCGAACTCCGAACGCATCACCTTCGAATACGTGATGCTGAAGGGCGTGAACGACAGCGATGAGGATGCCAAACGGCTGGTCAAGCTCATTCGTGGCATCCCCGCCAAGATCAACCTCATCCCCTTCAATGAATGGCCGGGCAGCCCCTATCAGCGCTCGGACTGGGAGCGGATCGAGGCCTTCGCCGACATTATCTACAAGGCGGGCTATGCCTCGCCCATACGCACCCCGCGGGGCGAGGACATCATGGCGGCCTGCGGCCAGCTGAAATCCGCGACCGAACGCGCCCGCAAGAGCCGGGCCGAGATTGCTGCCGAAGCGGGATTGTCCGGCACCTGAACTGCGCCCACTGGCAATGATGTGGCCAGGGCGCTACCGTCGTTTCTGATAGCGGCGGAGGTATCCATGTCGGAATGGCGGGAGATGAGCGCGGGCGATCTGGGCCGTGCGATCGGGCGGGGCGAGATCGACGCGCAGGAACTGACTGCCGCCCATCTCGATGCGATCCGCAGCCACGAATACCGTGACCGCATCTATGCCCGCGTGACTGAGGCCCGGGCGCTGGAAGAGGCCGCCGCCGCGTCGAGACGCGCCATGGCTGGGCAACGCCTGTCGCTGCTCGACGGTGTGCCAATCTCATGGAAGGATCTCTTCGACAGTGCCGGGGTGGCCACCGAAAGCGGTTCGCGCCTTCTGGA
>NZ_JBARVQ010000724.1:0-3129 GCF_049646345.1 Albidovulum sp.
GACTGGACCGGGTTTTATCGAGTCACCGAACCCGAATTGCTCAAGATCGGCCCGTACCAGGGGGGCCACGGCTGCCTGGTAATTCCATTTTCGCGCGGTGTCTGCGGCGCTGCAGCGCGCAGCGGGCAGGTCCAGTTGGTTCCAGACGTCGATGCCTTCCCCGGCCATATTGCCTGTGCGAGTTCGACCCGGTCCGAGCTGGTGTTGCCGGTCCGTGATCGGACCGGAGCCGTCATCGGCGTTCTCGACATAGACAGCGATCGACCCGATGCCTTCACCGAAGAAGATGCGACGGAACTCGCCGCCATCCTTGACAGCGTCTTCGCAAGATGAACCTGCACGGCTGGCTCGTTTTTGCAGCGTTCTGGGCGGTCTTCGTCACCACGCCCGGCCCGAACGCGGTGAACTGCATCACCAACGGCATGACTTACGGCTTTCGCCGCGCATTATGGGGGGTTCTGGGTATCCTGACGCAGGCGACGCTTTTCCTGTTCCTTTCAGCGCTGGGCGTCACCGCCCTGATCGCCGCATCGCCCGCTGCCTTCTTCTACGCCAAGCTGATCGGTGCGGCCTTTTTGGTCTTTCTTGGCGTCCGCGGGTGGATCGTCGCCGCCCGTCCAGTCACCCTGTCGCAGGCGCACGGTCGCCATATCTATATGCGTGCACTGGCGATTGCCACGATCAACGCCAAGAGCGTGGCCGGCTACCTTGCCGCTTTCAGCCAGTTTGTCCAACCCGAGGTGCCGATCTGGGGCCAGATGGCGGCTATTGTGCCGACGGCACTGATGATCACCGCACTCAGCTACACCGGATATACCGCGCTGGGGGCTGGACTTGGTCGATTGGCTTATGGCGCGATCATGAATTTCTGGTTTCGCCGCATCATGGCGCTATGCTTCATTGGCTATGGCTTGGCGCTGGGATTGGCCGGCGCCCCTGAATTCAGGAGAGTATGATGATCCGAGGATCCTGCCTCTGCGGCGACGTGACCTTTGAGGTCCATGGCGACATCTCGCAGCCTGTGGCCTGTCATTGCGGTCAATGCCGCCGGCAATCCGGCCATTTCTGGGCGTCAAGTTCAGTGCCGGACGACCGTCTGCATATCACCCGCGATGATGGGCTGACGTGGTACTCTTCCAGCGATATCGCGCGGCGCGGATTTTGCAAAACCTGCGGGTCGTTCCTGTTCTGGAAGCACAACGAAGAAACCAAGACCTCGTTCAGCATGGGTGCGCTCGCGGCCCCGACAGGCGCGAGACTCGGGCGCCATATCTTCGTGGACGACAAGGGCGACTACTATGACATAACGGACGGTCTGCCGCAAAGCGGGCTCTGACGACATTGAGACTGGTCGCTCCGCCGTGCTATCGCCCGCGAATGGACAGTTACGACCCGCCAACAGATCCGCTGAAGATCCTGTATTCCGATCATCACTTGCTGGTCGTCGACAAACCGGCGGGCCTGTTGTCGGTGCCCGGTAAGGGCGAGCACCTTGCCGACTGCTTGCTCTGCCGTATTCAGGCTGCCTGGCCCGAGGCACTTCTGGTTCATCGGCTCGACCGCGACACATCCGGCGTCATGGTCTTCGCGCTCAGCTCGATGGCTCAGCGCCACCTCGGTCTCCAGTTCGAGAAACGGCAGACCAAGAAGGTCTACTACGCGCGCGTCTGGGGCCACGTGGCCGCAAAGACTGGTACCGTCGACCTGCCAATCATCGTCGACTGGCCGAATCGTCCATTACAGAAGATCGATCACGAAAAGGGACGACAGGCAGTCACGGACTGGCGCGTGGTGCGATATGAGGACGCTGAAACCCGTGTGCGGCTTTTCCCGCACACGGGGCGCAGCCACCAGCTTCGCCTTCACATGAAAGAAATCGGCCACCCGATCCTTGGCGACCCATTTTACGCCACGGGTCCTGCGCGCGATTTTCCCCGCCTCATGTTGCATGCAGAGTCCTTGCGCCTGCGGCACCCTGAAGGCGGCGCTGGCATGAACTTCTCTGCCCCGCGCCCGTTCTGAAGCGCACCTTCGGCGACCCGTGCGGCAGACTGTCGCCTCGAGCTCAAAGGCCTCCACCGGGGGGTGACATCGCTGGCATGGGTAAACATATGTGAAGATGAATATGAAGCGAGAACCTGAAAGGATTTAACCATGGGTTTACGTATTAACGACACGATCCCGAACCTCACAGTCGCAACCGATCAGGGCACGATGCAGTTGCATGATTGGATCGGTGACAGCTGGGCGATCCTGTTTTCCCACCCGAAGGACTTCACGCCTGTCTGTACGACGGAGTTCGGTGCCGTCGCACAGCTGGCCGAGGCGTGGAAAGAACGCGGCACCAAGGTCATGGGCATTTCGGTTGACAGCGTGGAAGAGCACAAGAAGTGGAAGGCAGACATTGAAGTCTTTGCGGGTGCCAAGGCGGGTTTTCCGATCATCGCCGATGAGGATCTGAAGGTCGCCAAAGCATTCGACATGCTTCCGGCCGATGCTTATCTGCCAGAAGGACGCACCGCTGCCGACAGCGAAACAGTCCGAGCTGTCTTTATCGTCGGACCGGACAAGAAACTGAAACTCTCCATGACCTACCCCATGAATGTCGGTCGCAACTTCGCTGAAGTTCTGCGCGCCCTCGACGCATTGCAAACCGCTGCCAAGGAAACCATCGCGACTCCGGCCAACTGGAACGTGGGCGACGATGTGATCATCCCAACGAAGGTCAGCAACGAGGACGCAAAGAAGAAATACGGCGAATTTGAAACCGTTTTCCCTTACCTGCGCAGGACCAAACTTCCAGCGTGATACAATTGGGCCCCGGCCATAGGCCGGGGCCCCCTGGCAATCCATAAAGCGCAATTCTGGTTGGCAATCTTCGCCCTACACCGGCTACGCCGCTTTCACACCGATCCCTGCAAGCCTTCGGATCCTGCATGCATCTTTGATGTGTTGCGGTCCTGCGCAGACTTACGTCGTTACTGTCGCCAATCAGTAGGGTGGATAGATCCAGACGGTGAATTTAGATGCGCCCGATGCGGCAACTGCGGGAGCGATTGCCGCTTTGCCGTTGCTGCCGCAGTCGATCAGGAAGGGTGCAAACTGACTGGCCTTCGCGTTGTACTGGCC
>NZ_JBARVQ010000725.1:0-10639 GCF_049646345.1 Albidovulum sp.
AGAACAATGTTGGCGTCGATAGCTACCAGACGACGTATGAAAAGGCGTTCATCGCCGCCGCCGAGGCCAATGCGGATGTCGAGGCGGTGGTTCTCGACGCAGGCGGCGATGTCGCGCGGCAAATCGCCCAGGTTCAGGACCTGATCCAGCAGGAAGTGGACGCGATCATCATCTGGCCGACCAATGGCGAGGCGGTGATCCCCGCCGTGCGCGAGGCCCACAAGGCCGGCATCCCGGTCATCGTGACCAATTCCAACATCGCCGAGCCTGGGTTCGAATTCGTGAAGTCGTTCTCGGGTCCGGACAACATCACCCAAGGATCGCGCTCGGCCGAGATCATGTGCGAGAAGTTCACCGAAATGGGCATTCAGGACGAGGCCAAGGTCGTTCAGATCTCGGGCCAGCCCGGCTACACGACCGCGATCGAACGCCAGAAAGGTTTTGACGACCGTCTGCCCGAGGTCTGTCCCAATGTCACCGTGCTCGAAACCCAGCCCGGCGATTGGAACCGTGAGAAGTCGCAGACCGTGATGGAGGCCTTCCTCGTAAAGTATGATGACATCGACGGCGTCTATGCCGGAGATGACAACATGGGCGTAGGCGCCCTGAACGCCGCCAAGGCCGCGGGCCGCGAGGGCATCATCTTTGTCGGCGCCACAAACTTCGCCGTCGGGTACGAGGCGATGGAAGCCGGTGAATACTGGGGCTCGATCTACCAGTCACCGGTCGACGATGCCGAGGCTGCGCTGAAGACCGCACTTGACATCCTCGGCGGCATCGAAGTGCCGTTCCTGAACTACTTCGATACGCCAAAGATCACTCAGGACAACATGAGCGAGTTCACAAAGCCGGTGTTCTGAGCTTTTGATCCGATGCGGGCGGACCAGCCGGTCCGCCCGGTCTTCTCAATTCAATATCGCCGGGGGCACCATGGGGCGCGTCACAGGCCGGTCTTGTATCGTGACCGGGGCAGCACAGGGTATCGGCCGCGCCATCGGCGAGGCGCTTCTCGATGAAGGCGCGGATGTCTGTTTCGCCGACATCAACACGGCCAAGGTCGCAACGGTCGTGCGCGAAAATGACGGGCGCGGCACAGGAAGGTCCATCGCCTGCGGCGTTGACGTGACCGACCGCGCCCAGGTCAGCGAGATGATCGCGAAGACGGTCGAGACCTTTGGCAAGCTTGACGTGAAGTTCAACAATGCCGGCGTCAACAAGCCGATGAACTTTCTCGACGTGACCGAGGAAAACTGGCGCATGATCATGGATATCAATGGTCTTGGCGTCATGATCGGCATGCAGGAGGCGGCAAAGCAGATGATCGCCCAGGGTTCGGGCGGCAAGATCATCAACACCGCCTCGATCGCCAGCCGCCAGGGATATGACAACGTGGCGCCCTATTGCGCGTCGAAATGGGCCGTTGTCTCGCTCACGCAGTCCGGGGCGAGGGATCTGGCCAAGCACAACATCACCGTTACCGGCTTCGCGCCGGGTGTCGTGGCCACTGAAATGTGGGAAGATGTTGACCGCGACCTGATGGCGATAGGGGCGGCCGAACGTCCGGGACAGGCGATGGAAGAATTCGCGGCGGATATATTGAAGGGACGCGTGGCGAAGCCAGCCGACATAACCGGCACTACGACGTTCCTTGCCTCGGCCGACAGCGATTACATGACCGGGCAGATCGTGATGATAGACGGGGGAATGACGCTTGTCTGAGGTCAGAGCGGAACAGGGGAGGAGGGCAACCATGTCCAATGGACGGTTGAAATCACTGACCGGCATGCTGGCGCGCCACGGCATTCTCGTGGCATTTGCGCTTTTCATGATCGGTTTCACCATCGCCAATCAAAGGTTCCTCGGGCTCGACAACGTCCTTGGGGTGATCCGGTCGTCCGCAATCCTCGGCGTGATGGCGCTTGGCGTCACCTTCGTCGTCGTGAGCGGAAATCTCGACCTTTCGGTCGGATCGATGATGTCGTTCTCGACCATCGTCGTCCTCGATTTGCATGACAAGCTTGGCCCGTCACTGGCGATCCCCGCCATGTTTGCGTTGACCATGGCGCTTGGCGCTTTCATCGGGTTTCTGGTCGGCTATCTGAAGCTCAACTCGCTGATCGTAACGCTCGGGATGCTGTCGGCAATCCACGGGCTGACGCTGACATATTCCGGCGGCAAGAACATGGACATCGCCGACAAATCTGGCACCTGGTTTTCGGTCTTCGGGCAGGGTTCCGTCTTCGGCATCCCGGTGCCTGTCCTGATCTTCGGATTGCTGGCCCTGTTTCTGACAATGCTTCTGGCGAAAACCCCGTTCGGGCGAAAGGTCTATGCCGTCGGCGGCAACGGAACCGCCGCGACCTTCTCCGGCATCCCACGCGCCCGCGTCGTGTTCATGACCTACATTATCTCATCCTTCTGCGTTGCCACCGCCGGTCTGCTGCAAGCCAGCCGCTCACTCGGCAGCCAGAACACCGTGGGTCAGGGGCTGGAACTGGACGTGCTCGCCGCGGTCATTCTTGGCGGCGCGTCGCTCCTCGGCGGGTCCGGCACGGTCTTCAAGACAGTGATCGGGGTTCTGATCCTTGGATTCATCCAGAACGGCCTGCTGCTCGTCGGGTTGCAGTTCTACGTCCAGTACGTCGTGACCTGGGTCATCATCATTCTCGCGGTCTGGCTCGACATTGCGGCCAAGCGCGGCCGGCTCTTGTCGCCAATCGCTTGAGGGGGCGGATCATGCATACCGATAGAAAGACCAAACTCTTCAAGCAAAGCGCCATCTGGGGCTTCATCGTGATCGAGTTGATCTTCTTCAGCGTCGCGGGCCACTTCTTCTCGGTATCGGACAAGGCTTTCATGGACGGGGCGAACATGCTTCTGCTGTTCAAGCAGTCCGCACCGATCGGGATCATCGCCCTTGGCATGACAATCGTGATGATCAACGGCAATATCGACCTGTCAGTCGGCGCAACCTACGCGCTTTGCGCCATCATAATGCTCGACTCCATGACCTGGCCGATCTTTGCAGGACTTGGCGACTGGGTGATCCCGGTGGCCTGGCTTCTGGCACTTGGCACCGGCATGATCCTCGGTCTGATCAACGGTTTCATCGTCTGGAAGACCGGCGTCGATGCCTTCATCGTGACACTCGGATCGATGCTGGGATTTCGCGGCCTCGTCTTCATGTATAACGGCGAGCAGCCGACCTCGCATCTGAACTGGACCCTGGTCGACATTGCCGAGGCCGACCTGTTCGGCATTGAGACGCCAACCATCGTCTTTGTGGTCTTCACGATATTGATCTGGCTTCTGATGACGAAAACTGTGCATGGCCGCAACGCCTATGCGATTGGTGATAACCGTGAAGCCGCCGTCAATGCGGGGATCAAGGTCGGTCCGCACATGGTCTTGAACTTCGTCCTGATCGGCTTTCTCGCGGCGCTAAGTGCTGTGGTCTTCTATTCCGCCAGTGGTTCGGTGAACCCCAATGACGGGACGCTTTACGAGTTGTGGGTGATCACCGCCGTGGTCCTCGGTGGCACCAAGCTGATCGGCGGCAGCGGGTCGGTGATCTCGACCTTCGGTGGTGTCATCGCAATCCAACTCCTGCGCAAGGGGCTTGGACATATTGGCGCCGACACGGCGATGGTCAATCTGGTCATCGGCCTGATCCTGATCGCGGTGCTGTTCCTCGACAAGCAACTGAACCGCAAAGGCCGGGAGGAGTTGAAGATATGACCGCGCAAAAGCCAGCCCTTCGGCTTGAAGGGATCGTAAAGACCTTCCCCGGCGTCCGTGCGCTCGACGGCGTATCGTTCGAGGTGATGCCGGGCGAGGTTCACGCGCTGCTGGGCGAGAACGGTGCCGGAAAGTCGACGCTGATGAAGGTTCTGGGCGGCATCTATCAGCCCGACGATGGCACGATCTTTATCGACGAGACTCCCGTCACGATGGGCTCTCCGCTTGATGCCAAGGCCAAGGGCGTCGTCTTCATCCACCAGGAACTCAGCCTCTCCGAAGAGCTTTCTGTGGCCGAGAACATCTATCTTGGCGAACTGCCCGCAAAGAGCTTTGGTCGCGTCGACTGGGACAAGCTGCATTCCGATTCCGCCGCGATCCTGAAGCGGCTGAACTGCAAATTCACACCGCAGACCATCGTCGGCGACCTGTCCATCGCCAACAAGCAGATGGTGGAGATCGCCCGCGCGTTGACCGTCGACGCGAAAGCGGTGATCTTTGATGAGCCGACGGCCTCGCTGACCGATGCCGAAAAGGTCGTGCTGTTCGACATCATCAACGACCTCAGCCAGCAGGGCGTCGGTATCGTTTATATCTCGCACCGTATGGACGAGATTTTCACGATTTCCACGAAGATCTCCGTCCTTCGCGACGGCGAATACCGCGGCTCGCTCACCACGGCCGAGACCAACGAGGACGAGGTGACGCAGTTGATGATCGGCCGCAGCCTCGACCTTGGCCAGAAGGTCGAACATGCCCAGACCGGCAAGGTCGCGATCGAGGTCAGGAACCTCTCTTGCGGATCGCTTTATCACGACGTCAACTTCAAGGTCCGGGCGGGCGAGGTCGTCGGCTTCTACGGGCTTGTCGGCGCGGGCCGGACCGAGATAGCCGAAACGCTCTTCGGCCTTCGCACGCCCACCGAAGGCACCATCCTCCTTGATGGCGAAGAGGTGCGCATCCATTCGCCCGTCGATGCGATCCGCCACGGGATTTCACTAGTTCCCGAGGATCGCAAGGGGCAGGGGCTGGTCCTTGGCATGAACTGCCGTGACAACATGACCCTGCCGCAGGTCGGCGACCTGACCGCGGGGCCTTTTGTGTCGGACGGGGCCGAGATTGCGATCTTCGACCAGTACCGCGACAAGCTGGCGATCAAGACGCCAAGCTGGCGGCAGCGGGCGGGCAACTTGTCGGGCGGCAACCAGCAAAAGATCGTTATCGGCAAATGGCTGTCGATGGCGCCGAAGGTGTTGATCGTCGACGAGCCGACGCGAGGAATTGACGTCGGATCGAAATCCGAGATCCACAACCTGATCCGCGACCTTGCCAAGCAGGGTTATGCGGTGATCGTCATCAGTTCGGAAATGCCCGAGGTGCTGCGCGTCTCCGACCGGGTCATCGCCATGTTCCACGGCGAGATCATCCGTGAATTCACCTCGGAGGAAGTGACCGAAGACAATCTCGTTCAGGCTATCTCGGGAATCCGGACAGACAAGGTCGCCTGATGAAGGTCGGCTTTGCAGGACTGGGGCGCATGGGCATACATATGGCGCGCAACCTCGTTCGTGCGGGCCATGTCATGACGGTGTGGAACCGCACGTCCGACAAGGCCGAGGCGTTCGGGCGGGATTGCGGCTGTGCCGTTGCGGCGACCCCGCGCTCTCTCTCCGCGGCCAGCGATGTCGTCGTTACAATGCTTGCCGATGATGCGTCATCTGAGGCAGTTCACCTTGGACCTGACGGGCTTTTCGCGGGCACCGCCCGGACTTTAATCGAGATGGGCACAATGAGTCCCGATCATATCCGGACCCTTGCCGCGGCAGCCCCCACCGGTGCCACCGTCATCGACGCGCCTGTCTCGGGCGCGACACAAGCGGCCGAGGCGGCAGAGCTGATGATCATGGCGGGATGCACCGAAACAATCGCCGCCCCGCTGATGCCGCTATTCGACGCGATGGGGCGGCAGGTAATCTGCCTTGGCCGCCCTGGTGCCGGATCGGTCATGAAACTCGCCGTCAATTCGCTGATCCACGGGCTGAACCAGACACTGGCCGAGGCGATGACGCTGGCCGAGGCCGCAGGCATTGCCCCCGAAGCCGCCTTCGATGCGATCGAGGCCTCGGCCGCCGCTGCACCAATGCTGAAATACCGCCGTCCGCTCTACCTTGATGAGGCGGCGCATGATGTGACCTTCACCGTCAGCCTTGCCCGCAAGGACATGGAGGTCACCGCCGCCCTTGCCCGGTCACTCGGTACGCGGATGCCGCAAGGGCTGGCCACGCTTCAAACCCTGCAAGCCGCCGAAGCAGCCGGGTTCGCCCCGCGCGACATGGCCGCGATGCTTGCCTACATGCGAGAGACAAAGACATGAAAGCAGCGCTTTTCGTCGGCGGCTGGGAAGGCCACGCACCCACAGATTTCGCCGACTGGTACGCGGCGCTGTTGCGCGACAACGGCTTCACGGTGAACGTCTATGATACGCTCGAACCGTTGGAACGGCCCGAAGACCTCGTCGATATTGACCTGATCACGCCGATCTGGTCCTCGGCCCGCTCCGGTCACCGCGAAGAGTTTGGCAATATGACGAAGCCGCAGGAAGACGGCCTTCTGAAGCTGATCGCCAATGGCTGCGGCATCGCAGGTTGGCACGGCCATATGGGCGACGCTTTCCGCGACCGCCCGACCTACCATTTCCTGATCGGCGGCCAGTTCGTGGCCCATCCGCCGGGCTGGCCAGACAACCTGCAGCCCCGTGAGGATTACATCGACTACGATGTGACGATTTGCAAACCGAACGACCCGATCGTCGAAGGCATCCGCAGTTTCCGCCTGACAACCGAACAATATTACATGCTGGTCGATCCCTCGAACGAGGTGCTGGCAACCACCACCTTTTCCGGCGATCACCTCTGGTGGATCGAAGGCACGGTGATCCCGGTGGTCTGGAAACGACGCTGGGACAAGGGGCGGGTCTTTTATTGCTCCATCGGGCATGAGCTTGACGATCTGAAAGTGCCGCAAGTGACCGAGATCATCCGCCGCGGCGCTATCTGGGCGGCGCGGCAAAACGGGTGAGGCGACGCCCCGTTCCGGTCAGGCCCTGAACTGATCCCCTCATTCGGTGCATACGCTCGGACAAACGGCATCCGGCTATGACAGAGGCGAACATGGGCGACCTTCACGGTCGTGGTGACACCATCGATCAGAACGATCTCGTGGCTCCAATCGAACTGATAGGCTTCACCAGGATCAAAACTGAGTGGAACATAGGCGTTGGCCGACGCTTCCTGCGTCGCCTTCGACCAACTGGCTGCGTAGCGCCGCACAGCATCGTAACCGCCCCCGTAGCCGCGGTTGCGCAACTCCTCATAGATTCGGACAAGCGTCAGGCGCTGCCGCTTCGGTCGACGCGCGTTCTCGGCCAGCAACTCGTCCAGTTCCGACCGCCAGGGATCGATCTGCGGTCGAGGTTGCGTCGTGCGGTCGTAGGTGAACTCGGTTGCCCCAGATCGGATGACCTTGCGCACCGTATTGCGAGACAATCGGAGCTCCCGGCAAATCTGCTTGATCGACCTACCTTCGATGAAATGCGCGCGCCTGATCTTCGCGATCGTCTCCACAACCAACATCCCCTGACTGCTCCCTCATGCTCTTGAGGAAGCTTCTGATCAGAATTATCAGGGGGGTCACTTTTGGACGCCGATTACCCCAATATGGGGGTCAAAATTGCATGCCGTTTCACACTGTTTGACACCTATCGTGAGTTGGACTGACGGGTAAAACGGGCCGCAAGCCTAGACGAAACCTGCCTGCGCTTCATGGCGATCCCTGGCGTGGGGCCAATTGCAGCTTTGACGTTCAAAGTCGCGGTGGATGATCCCAGCCGCTTTACCAGTTCAAGAACAGTCGCCGCCCACTTTGGCCTGACGCCACGACGATACCAGTCTGGGGAAACGGACAACCCCGGCCGCATCTCGAAGGCCGGTGATCCGGATGTACGTTCGGCACTTTACGCTGCCGCAAACGCGATGATGATGCGTTCGGTTGCCGGATCAGAGATCAAAAGCTGGGGCCTGCGATTGATGCGCCGCAAAGGCCGCCGTCGCGCTGTCGTCGCTGTTGCCAGAAAGCTCGCCGTCATCATGCATCGCATGTGGGCGGACGACTCAGAGTTCCGTCAAAGACCGTTGGAGGGTACCGCATGAACTGACCCCCCAATGATCGATGACGGGATCGTCCCTCTACCGGACGAGGTTTGTGGATGACGCCGAAAACGGCTGCTGCGCCACTTGAAGCGCGAGACTAAGCTGGGCGCTCCACAACCGATCCGACACATGCGTGCAGCGGTCCAACCGAACCGGACCAACACTGACTGCGAAGAGAAGCTTGACCCGGATGAGAGACAACGATCCCCCAAGTTACGGGAAACAAACAGATGAAATAGACTTGACCCAAACGCCCGATTAGAGAAGTTGCCGTTCCAGAAAGTTCATGCCACCTTCATTTGAATTGTTTTCTTGGGGTAATCTAATATGAGCTTGGGGTTTCATCGAAGAGACGATGGCAGTCGAAGAGTAACCAATCGGCAAATCGATTTTGTTGGGTGGGTTTTGTTCATGCTTTCAGCATCTTCCTTCATCATTGCGAGCGTTGGAAGTTTCTGGGCAATGACAGGCAGCATCTTCTTTCTTGTGGCGTGTATCGTTTTCATCATCCCCTTTTTCCGTAAAGATGGAGCTGGATGAATTGCCTTCAGCTTTCGTCAAGTATGGGCCAGCCTCGCCATGGCCAACGTCAACTCTGCGCGCTTCTCAACCGTTCATGCGCGGCGCAGCATTCGGTAGATTGGGCTCTTCGCGGCCATTAGATCGTTCGCAGCATGTTTGCAGAGCAGGTTGCCCTGCCCCATCAAGGCCGGCCCAAATGAGACATTGACAGCAGCTATCGACGCCGCGGTGCAGCTTCACCAAAGCAGACATCATATAGAATGGCCGAAAAGTGGTTTTACCGGCTCAATTCGGTATCTCTTCTTGAACTCGTTAAGCACCATTTCGAGCGTCGCCTCAAACGCGCTCTGGTCAAACATCATAGTTTTCTTTGCTTCGTGGAGATACCGCCAGTCGATAAATGCATCTTTGTGCTGTGAAAGAATGTCACGAATACCGTAGTCGACAAAAAAGACACTGGGATGACGAGGGTTTACTAATCGCTTGAACTCCTCGTCAAGCCTCTGCTGGCTTTCGGGCAGCAAGGCATCAAACAGCCTTGTCAGGTCATGCGACTTGACTACATTTGGATCGTCGTAGTCAAAAACGAACCATGCCTTGAGCGCCAGTTCCATCGAAAGCGCCAGCAGCATTGGCTCTACGCCGACATGTTCGCGATCCAACCAGTCTTCAGCCTCTGCAAAACGCTGGTCTGGAAAGCTCTTTGTTTTGCGCAAAATCGCCCTGGCGGCATCGCCAATCCTGATTGCTGTCGATAGTCGAGCGCTCATCGTTAGTCCTCTAGTTTGTCCGTACCCAGATTGGAGACCAAGCGGCCCCCTATGTATGAATTCAATCGCACGGAGTCGACGGCCCAGTGCTGCCTTCTCCGACAGTGACTGGCCGCGCTGAACCTTCCCAGGGCCGGACGTTCCGGTTAGAGTGCAGAAAAGCGTGGGGACAATGTGAAAGCCAGAGTAGTGGGCAGCCTCGTAGGGGCATCTTTGGGCTTCGTTGTAGGAGGCGGCACCGGCATCGTCGGAGGCTACTTCGGAGCAATTGCAGGAGTAACCGTCTTCACTGCCATTGGGGCCGCTTGGGGTTGGAGCGCTGGCCCGGATCTCGCTCGAATAGTTCAGCGATGGAGGAGCAGGTAAAGCTCGGCCCTGAGCCGCCCTTGACCGTCCAGCTCCGATGCTGCAGCCGCAGCCCGCTTTCCGGACATTCGCTGCAGTGGCAAAACCTGAAGATCGTCCTACTCACATGTTGGAGGTTGCAGAGACACTCACCGCAACCTCCAATCTAGTGATCATTTTTCATTCGACGTCTTTGTCAGCCCTTTGGTCGGCGTAAGCTTTCAGCATCGTTTGCGTGTACTCTACGGTGCTTTTGGTGTGCTCACCCAACCCGGGCCAAGCAAAGGGCAACTCCCGCAGACAGAGTTCTTGATCAACATTTATCCCAAGTTGAGCCGCAACTGCGAGTGCTGAAATAGGTTCCTTGTGCTCCGGCCAGAGGTCTTCATCAAAGGTGATGCATACATCATTGTCATCATGAACAAAGATATCGGCGAATAAAGCACCCAACCGCTCACTAACGTTCGAAGCATCTTCAACAAGTGCACTTCGCATGAGTAGAGTTATCTTTTCGGCATCTAAATCCAGTTTCAGTGGTGTATCCGCAATATCGACCACTTGCTCCGGCCTCCCTTGCTTCTCTTTGTCAGAAAATGGCTTTGGCTGTGCATCATGCTCTTCAAGCCACCAAGGACTTTCGAAGATATTGAGTGGAGACGCGTCACAACGTGGGCAATGCCAAAGACTCCTGGCAATCTGTTCGCCAGTTATCGAAGTGTCACAATGCAAGCAGAACCACTTATCTGACTCAGCTCCGTTTAAGGGATGACGGACGAGACCGTCTTTGTCTGGCTTTGTAGAACGTCTTGGCCAATCTGATGCTATTCCCGCACGAACCTGTTCAGCTCGTTTGATCGCGATGCCGAGCGCTTCTTGCTGAAATGCGGCTTCATAAACTGGAGCCTCGTGCTCAATCTGTTTTGCGATCTCTAGGGTCAGGATTCATAACCAATAGATGACGGTTGCTGCAAGCGCGATGGCCGAGAGGAAGACCTTCGGACACCTGTCGTAGCGAGTTGCCACGCGCCTCCAGTCTTTGAGCCTGCCGAACATGAT
>NZ_JBARVQ010000726.1:0-3395 GCF_049646345.1 Albidovulum sp.
GACCCTTGATAGATCGCGCGAAAGAAACCGTGCACCAATGGTGCCCAGTATCGAAAGCACACCTGTGTCGCAGACGAATACCGAGCTATCCCAACAGACCGTTTGGATGATGGCAGTTCGCGATACGCGTGATCGCAGTGCCTTTGTCAAACTCTTCGATCATTTTGCGCCGCGCCTGAAAGGCTTCGTCATGCGATCCGGTGTGTCGTCGCATCAGGCCGAAGAGATCGTTCAGGATGTCATGCTGACGATCTGGCGCAGAGCGTCAACGTTTGATCCGCACCGCGCACAGGTCTCTGCGTGGATCTACCAAATCGCGCGCAATCGCCAGATTGATATCGCGCGCAAGGAAAACCGGCCGATGCCAGAAGAGCTGAAGGAAGAGCCTGGCAGCGCCTCGGATGCCAGCCAGATCCTCGGCGTCGAGCAGGAATCGGTCTATTTGAAACAAGCGCTCGCCAAGCTCGCCCCTGAACAGCGCGAGATGATCGAGAAAGCCTATCTTGGCGAGTTGACCCATCAGGAAATCAGCGCGCAGACCGGCCTTGCCCTTGGAACCGTGAAATCGCGTATCCGGCTTGGCCTCGAGCGCCTCAAGCACGAGTTGAAGGACCTCAAACCATGAGAGTCATTACCCATCATACTCCCGACGCCATGTTGGCGGCCTATGCAGCGGGCAATCTTCCCTATGCCTTCGCGGTTGTCGTTGCGAGCCATGTGTCGCTTTGCGAACAGTGCCGTGCGGCGCTAGAAGCGCATCAGATGATCGGCGGCGTGGTGCTGGAAGAAACCGGTGCTGTCGGCGTGTCCGCCGCTCTGAAGGACGATATTTTGGCGCAGCTTGATGCGCCGTTCACCCCCGAACCGGTTTTTGAACGGACGGGGGCCTATCCCGGCCCGGTGATGGAGGCCCTGAAGGGGCGCCCCATTCGGTGGAAGACGCTGGGCATGGGCGTACGTCAGGACATCCTTTCTGCGGATAGGAACGGCTCTGTGCGGTTGCTTTACATTCCGCCGGGACAGGCGGTGCCGGATCACGGCCACAATGGGGTGGAGCTGACGTTGGTCCTGCAGGGCAGTTTCCAAGACGAGACCGGCCGCTTCGGTGTGGGCGATCTGGAGGTGGCGGATGAAGCGCTTGAACATACCCCGATTGCCGTCGAGGGCGAGGCTTGCATCTGCCTTGCCGCAACCGATGGCAGCCTGAAATTTCGCGCTCTGATGCCGCGGTTGCTGCAGCCGATCTTTCGAATCTGAACGCTGCCGCCGATCAACTCGGCGGCGCGGGATTTGAGGGCCGTGGCCTACTTGCCGCGATAGACCAATATATCGGGCAGATAGGACAGGCTGCGGATGGCCCAGGAGAACGGTGCGGGAAAGTCGGTGCGGAACCGGCGTTTTCGCATCGCCGCCATCACTCTTGTAGCGGCATCTTCGGGTTCCATCAGCATCGGCATGCTGAAACTGTTCTTCTGGGTCAGCCGGGTCTTGATGAAGCCGGGATTGATGATCCGGACAATCACGCCGGTGCCCTTGAGATCAAAGCGCATGGTTTCAGCCAGACTGATCAGCGCGGCCTTGCTCGCCCCATAACCCACGGCGGCGGGAAGCCCGCGATAGCCGGCCAGCGACCCGATCAGCGTCACATCACCTCGTCCCTTGCCGACGAGTTGCGGCATAACCTCGCCCAGCACACGCATGGCGCCGGTGAAATTCACGTCGAGCATGGCCAGCGCCGCGTCACTGTCCCATTCGGTGGCGCGCATCGGGTCATAGGCGCCGGCGTTGTAGATCACTCCGTCGATCGCGCCGACGTCGGCGGCGGCCCGGCGAACGGCGTCGGTGTCTGTCACATCCAGAGGCACGGCGCGGGCATTGGGCAACTCTGCGACAAGGCTTTCAAGCCGCTCGGCGTTGCGTGCCGACAGAACCAGATGCGCACCCTCAACGCTCAGCTTTCGGGCGAGTTCGCGGCCCAAGCCCTCGCTGGCCCCGACAAGCCAATAGGTCTTGCCTGCGAAGCTGCTCATTTGCCTGTGCCCTGCAAGGTATAGCTGTCGGAAATCGGCAGCAACGGCGCCGGTTGCCTTCTTAGAAAAGGCGCGCGCTTCAGATACAGGATTGCCGCCTGCCAGTGGATCAGCGTCAACACGCGGACAGCGCCCAGCGGACGCCGCAGCGCCGCCCAGAAGAGCGAGGTGCTGGTCGCGGGGCGCCGTTGGCCGGACAGGGTGGCAAGCACACCCTCATCGCCGTTTTCGAAGGCGATACGGATGTTTATCGCTTGTTCACTCATGTCGAAATTGAACCGGTATTGCCCGGCGACCTTCTGAAACGGCGAAACATGCATGAGTTTGTCGGCCGTGATTTCGTCGCTCTTGGCAATGGGGCGAAAATCCTTGTGGGCGCAGAAGTAGCAATGCCTTTGGCCGAAGGTGCTGTTGACCTCGGCCACAAAGGCGCAGGGCTTGCCGTCGATCAGGGCGATCCAGAAACTGACCGGGTTGAACTGAAACCAGAGAAAGCTGGGTTGGGCCAGCAACAGCAACTGCGCACCCGCCAAAGGGAAACCGCGCTCTGAAAGAATTTCCCTGAACCAAGCAAGCCCGCGCCCATCGTTGCGTTGCCCACCGTGATGACGGTCCCATATCGACCACAGGTTGAAGCGATTGCGCGATATCAGCCACGGACGGGCCGGGCCAAGATCGGTGAGCACATAGTCCACCCCATAGGTGAACCTGTTCCTGATCGCGCCACGACGGGCGTGAAGGGTCTGGGCTTGAATGTGGTCCAGCATCATATCCCGGTTACGAGTGCAGGCAGGAACCGGATCAATCGCTGCAAGAACTTTCCTGCCGCCAGTGTGATCCGAACCGCGGTGCCCGGCGTATTCGTTCCATAACCTATCCAAGATGAGGACGGAATGTTCGATCAACTCCACGGCCCGCGCAAAAGGATCGCAATCGTCGGAGGAGGTATTTCCGGCCTTTCCGCCGCCTATTACCTGTCGCCCTATCACGATGTGACCCTGTTCGAGGCCGCACCCCGGCTCGGCGGGCACGCCCGTACGGTGATGGCGGGCAAGAATGGCGACCAGCCGGTGGATACGGGCTTCATCGTGTTCAACTACGTGACCTACCCGTACCTGACCCGGCTGTTCCGCGACCTCGATGTGCCGGTGGTAAAGAGCGAGATGAGCTTTAGCGCCAGCATCGACGGCGGCAGGCTGGAATATGGGCTTGCGAACATGCAGGCCCTCACCGCCCAAAAGAGCAATCTGCTGCGTCCGCAATTCTACAAGATGATTGCCGACATCGTTCGTTTTGGCAAACAGGCCGAACTTGCTGCCAACAACGATGACAAGACCATCGGCGATCTGGTTGATGAGCTTGGTT
>NZ_JBARVQ010000727.1:0-3724 GCF_049646345.1 Albidovulum sp.
CGTCCGGAGCAAACTTTCAAGATGCCTATGGCATTTTGAGTGGTTCCGGAAACCGATCTCGAACGGTGCGTGTATCAAAGCTTGAAACATATCCTGACGAGGCAATGGCCGATTTCATCCGGCAGGCGGTTGACGCCGACATCGCTTGACCAGAATGCGGTTGTGTACGGGCCGAAAAGTTTCCGTTACCCGGTTTCAACTTGGCCCCGGACTTGTTCCGGGGCCTCCTCGTGTCGCCGCAGAGGTCCCGGGTCAAACCCGGGACGGGGTCGCCTCAGAAGTCGAACTTCACGCCCTGCGCCAGCGGCAGCTGAGCCGAATAGTTGATCGTGTTGGTCTGCCCCGGGTTCCCCGACAAAGCCGTGCCTGGCGGTCGATTTCCGTCGGCTCTGGCGGGGGAATGCAGAAAAGTGCCGGGGTGGTCGATCATTCTGCCGACGAATCTGATGGCAAGATCCTCACTACCCACACTAGGTGCGTGTTCAACCCGATATAGGACCTTGACCAATCAATAACTATGTGTCCGAGTCTGCCTCAGACAACTTGCTTTCGGCTGTTGAGGTCAATGTCAAAAGACACATTTCATTGGGAGGGGAATAGTCGTTTTCTGACACGTCTTAGTGACATTCCTAAAGAAACTTCGACCGTACTTTTCTACCGTGAGAAGCGCTCTCAAAAAGGCATATCCAAGCTGAAGGGGCTGAAAAGGCTTGGCGCTCGTATGGTGAATCAGGATTTCCTTGATGAGATCGGTGAACTGAACGAACTGGTCGAACTTAAGCTGGAAATTGTTACTGCCACCGATCTGTCGCCGCTTGAAGGTCTGACGAAACTGCGTGCTCTTAGGCTTGCGAACATCAGTAAGATTAGCGATTTCAGCTTGCTGCCGCGTTTACCAGCGCTTCGGTACCTATACATCGAGAATGCGAAAAAGCTCACCTCGCTGGATTTCTTGGAACACGCCCAATCGCTAAGAAGGCTTGGTATCGAAGGAGGCCTATATAGCCCACAAAAGATCCCCACATTGGCCCCGCTCGGTGAGTTGAGAAATCTCGAAGAGCTCTACTTGGCTTCGGTGCAGCTCGTTGACAAGAACCTCAGCTATCTCACCGGCTGCGAGAACCTCACGGTACTTCGCTGTGCGCGGTTCGCTCATGAAGACGAATTCAACAAGCTTAGTTCGCTTATGCCCCAACTTGACTGCCATTGGTTCAATCGCAAGCAAGACCTGTGGCCCCATCGGCTTCGTGTGGAGGGTGACTAGCGCGTTTGACGATTTGGCGGGCACGCCTTGGCCGTGACTGCCAGAGTGCTTGTCGACATGAGTAGGCCCCGGACTTGTTCCGGGGCCTCATCGTTGTTCGGCAGAAGTCGCGGGTCAAACCCGGGACGGGATCGCCTCAGAAGTCGAACTTCACGCCCTGCGCCAGCGGCAATTGGGCCGAATAGTTGATGGTGTTTGTCTGCCGCCGCATGTAGCCCTTCCAAGCGTCGGAGCCTGACTCACGGCCGCCGCCCGTCTCCTTCTCGCCGCCGAATGCCCCGCCGATCTCAGCACCCGAGGGGCCGATATTGACGTTTGCGATGCCGCAGTCGGAGCCGGCGGCAGAGAGGAACGCCTCGGCCTCGCGCATGTTCAGCGTGAAGATGCAGGAGGAGAGCCCCTGCGGTACGTCGTTCTGGAGGGCGATAGCCTCCTCCAGCGTCTCGTAGCCCAGAACGTAGAGGATCGGCGCGAAGGTCTCGGTCCGGACGGTGTCGGTCTGCTTTGGCATCTCGGCAATCGCGGGTTCCACATAGGCCCCACCCTGCGGCACGCCTGCCGTCACGGTCTTGCCGCCGTGAATGGTGCCGCCCTCGGCCTTGGCCTTTTCCAGCGCTGCCTGCATCCGGTCGCGCGAGCCATGGTCGATCAGCGGGCCGATCAGCGTACCTGCCTTGCGCGGATCGCCGACGGGAAGCGAAGCATAGGCCTTGGAGAGGCGGGCGACCAGGTCGTCCTTGACCGAGTTATGCGCGATCAGCCGCCGCAAGGTGGTGCAACGCTGGCCCGCCGTGCCGACGGCGGAAAAGACGATGGCGCGGACAGCCATGTCGAGATCGGCCGAGGGTGCCACGATCATCGCGTTGTTGCCGCCCAGTTCCAGGATCGGCCGGCCCCAGCGCCCGGCGACCTTCGGCCCGACGATCCCGCCCATGCGGGTCGAGCCAGTGGCCGAGACGATGGGCACGTCCTTCGAATTCACCAGCGCCTCGCCGATAGCCGGGCCGCCGATGACCAGCTGCACGAGGCCGTCCGGCGCGTCGCCGAAACGTTTCAGCGCGCGTTCCATGATCTTCATCGAGGCCATGGCAGTGAGCGGCGTCTTTTCCGAGGGCTTCCAAATCACCGGATCGCCGCAGACTAGGGCAAGCGCCGTGTTCCACGACCAAACCGCAACGGGGAAGTTGAAGGCAGTGATGACGGCGCAGGGGCCCAAGGGGTGCCAGGTTTCCATCATCCGGTGGCCGGGCCGTTCCGAGGCGATGGTCAGCCCGTAGATCTGGCGCGAGAGGCCGACCGCGAAGTCGCAGATGTCGATCATCTCCTGCACTTCACCAAGGCCTTCGGAGGTGATCTTGCCCGCCTCCAGCGTCACCACCGCGCCAAGTTCGTCCTTGGCGGCGCGCAGTTCCTCTCCCAGAAGGCGCACCAGCTCGCCCCGCCGCGGTGCGGGTACCGTGCGCCAGGCTTTGAACGCCTCCTGCGATTTGGCGATGATTTTCGCCATATCCGCCGGGTCGGTCTCATGCACTTTCGCGACCTCGGCCCCGTCGATCGGCGAATGCACCGCCAGCGTACCGCCGGTCACTTGCGCCTTGGTCAGGCCCGCGGCCGTGATGATGTCGTTGTGGCTCATGTCAGTCTCCCTTGGTGACGGTCCGGCGCTGGTCTTCCATTCCCATGGAGATCAGCGCAGGCCCTTCCTGTTGCCTTGTCTGAAAATCTTGCTTTGAGCCCATGCTACGCCAATCCGCGAGGATCAGCGACTGGGCAACCGCCCCGCCCAGCGTAGTGCCGGGGCCGGTGACGATAAAAAGATCGGGCGCGAATTCCCGCGCGGCGATCCGGATCGCATGGGTGAAGTCGTAGGTCTCGGTCACCTGATGACCTAGGGTGTAGTCCCAAAGCGCATGGGTGTCCGTGGCGCCTGGCCACCAGATCGCCCCCCGCCCGTCGATCATCGGCAGTTTCGGCTGGCTGAATAGAGACGGCGACAGATGCGCCCGGCCGCGTTCGGCGACTGGCGCCTGAAGGCTGGAATGGAATGCCGCGTGGTTGGCGAGGCGCATCGGAAAGCGGCCCTGCACCGGCGGCACGGCTTCCTCGAATGCCTTCAGCCCTGCCTCGTTCCCCGCCAGCACCAGCATGCCGCCAAGGTCGATGGAGAGCGTCAGCACATGATCCTTGCGGGTGGCGATATCAGCGACCAGCGCCATCAGTTCGGCCTTGCGCCCGGGATCGGGCCGCCAATCCTCACCCACGAAGGGGTAGATCGATTGCCCGCCGATCAGCGCCTCTTGCATCAGCGTGCCCATGGTGTTCACCACCTCGAACCCGGCTTCCGCCGTCAGCGCCCCGCCACAGGCGAGCGCCGAATACCAGCCCATCGAATTGCCGGTGACGGCGACCACCTCGACCCCGTCGATGGCGCGGAAATCGCCCAATGTCGCCGCGTAGATC
>NZ_JBARVQ010000728.1:0-5668 GCF_049646345.1 Albidovulum sp.
GGACTATCAATCCGAGGCGGGGATGGAGGAGGTGACGCTGGCCTCGAACTCGGTCTCGGTGCAGTTCAATTGGGTCAGGACCGGGGCCGGGATCGCCGTAGTCCATGATTTCGCGATGTCAGCAGCACCCGGTCTGGTGAAGGTGCTGGCCGATCAGGTCTCTCTGACCCGCAGCTTCTATCTGATCCGCCATCCCGACGACCGCAGGGTCGAACGATTGAACCGTTTCGCGGAACTTCTGGCGCTGGGGGTGCGCCGCGAAGTGGCCCGGCTTGAAGCCTTGGCTTGACAGAAGGCCGGATCGGGGGGACGCTGGGGGAAAGTTGCTTTTGATCAGGAGGTTGCCCATGCAGGTTCACCAGATTCTGCGGTCCAAGCCTAAGCAGAGCATCATCACGGTGAAACCGGGGACAAGTATCGCAGATGCGGCGCGGCTTCTGGCCGAACGAAGGATCGGCGCGGTGGTGGTGTCCGAGGATGGCAAGACGCCGATGGGCATCCTTTCGGAACGGGACATCGTGCGCGATCTTGGCCGACGCGGCTCGGGCTGCCTTGTCGATACGGTCGATGCCCTGATGACCCGCAATCTGATTTCCTGCGAACCGACCGACAGCGCCGACAGCGTGCTGGAAAAGATGACCGCCGGGCGCTTCCGCCACATGCCGGTGATGGAGGGGGCCGAGATGACCGGCATCATCTCTATCGGCGACGTGGTTGCCGCCCGCATGTCGGAACTGGCAATGGAAAAGGATGCCCTTGAAGGCATGATCATGGGCAACTGACAGCTCGGGTCAGGCCAGCCCCTCTGCTGCGGTGGAGGCGATCCAGTCGCGGCTGGCGCGCAGATGCGGGACGCCATGGTCCTGCCGGAGAAAGAGCATCCAGAGCGGCTGTTCCAGCTCTACCCCGGTGACAGGTACAAGATCGGGATAGGCGCGCGCCACGACATGCGGCAGCAGCGCCTGTGCCGTGCCCGATTGCACGATCCGGGCGACGGCGTCGAAATGCTGCGCCCGATATCGCAAAGCCTTGCCGCCGGTCCGGCGGTTCATCACCTTGGTGCCAGTGGTTGACGGATGACGCTCGATCAGCCCGGCCCAGGGCAAAGTGGCGCGGTCACTGTCCCGCGCGGCGAAAACCGCATAGGTCAGGGGCGGCAGGTCCACGGCATCGATCCGTTCGTAGTCCAGCCGGAAATCCTGTGGCCGATCCTCAATCCGGATGGCGATATCGGCCTCGCGCCGTGTCAGCACGGCATTGGAGGAAGTGGCAATCAGTTCGACCCTCAGATTGCGGGTCTTCGTCAGCCGGGGCAGGGCGGGGGCGAAGAGGTTGTTGATCAGAAAGGGTGGCGCGGTCATGCGCATTTCGCGCCAGGCATCGCCCGCCCCGGCCGGGGCCGAATGCTGCGCCGCACCGCGCAGCGCATCATCGGCTGCTTCAACATAGTCGAGCAGCGCCTCGCAACGCCTTGTGGGAAAGAGCCGCCCGTCGGCCCGGCTGAAAAGCTCATAACCCAGGCTCTGCTCAAGCGCCTTGATGCGCCGCCCGATCGTCGTCGCATTGACGCCAAGCCCCTGCGCCGCCTGCGCGAACGACCCATATTGCGCCACTGCAAGCAATGAGCGCCATTGGTCCCAGCCGATCATGCCACCTCCTTGAGCTTCCCTGCAAAAATGCAGCCCATCCGGCCCATATTGCAACTGGTAATGCATCTGCGCATCTCGATACTCGCCCCCATACCCCGCCACAAATCCGGGCGGGGCATTTATGGGAGGAATTCATGAAATATTACAATGCATTGTCTGCCGGTCTGATCACGGCCGTTGCATTCATGGCGCCGTTGGCAGCGATGGCCGCCGACAGCCCGAGCGCCGATGAGATTACGGCGGCTGTCAGCGATCACACCTATCAGGGCTCCATGGCCGGACCGGATTCGGGCTTTGCCGAATATTACGCACCCGACGGGGCGATCCGGGGCGACGGCTATTCGGGCAAATGGCGGGTCGAGGACGGCCTCATGTGTTTTCAATACGGCGACAAGCCGGAAAATTGTTGGGATGTGACGCTCGACGGGCCATCCATGGTGATGCTCAAGGACGGCAAGGTCGACGGAAACGGTATGCTGGTGCCCGGCAATGCCGGTGGCTTCTGATTTGCTCTTCCTAAGCTGAAGTTACCGGGTAAAGGCCGGTGCGGTACCGCAACAGGTCGTTCTCATACTTGCAATCCGCGCTGTGGTAGTGTCGTGTACCGCCCGGAGACAAGACGGAGGCGGCCCATGCGCATCGGCCTTTATCCCGGCACGTTCGATCCTGTAACGCTGGGCCATACCGATATCATTCAGCGGGCCATGGCGCTTGTTGACCGGCTGGTGATCGGCGTTGCGATCAACCGCGACAAGGGCCCCCTCTTTTCGCTGGAAGAGCGCGTGGCGATGGTCGAGGCGGAATGCGCCGAGATCACCTCAAAGACTGGCGGCGAAATTGTCGTTCACCCGTTTGACAACCTCTTGATCGACTGCGCCCGTGATGTCGGTGCGACGGTCATCGTGCGTGGCCTGCGGGCGGTTGCGGACTTTGAGTATGAATTCCAGATGGTTGGCATGAACCGCGCGATGGACGCCTCGGTTGAAACTGTGTTCCTCATGGCGGATGCACGGCGGCAGGCGATTGCCTCTAAGCTGGTGAAGGAAATCGCCCGGCTGGGAGGGGACGTGACGAAATTCGTGACCCCGCCCGTGCGCGAAGCGCTGTTGGCACGCTACGCCTGACCTCTATGGGCCCCGTTGTCCGAACCCATCCGCATCAGATCGCAAGCTGCGCTGTTCTGACGGAAGCCAGCCATCGCGATCTGTCAGGTGTTGTGCCTTTGCACGGGGCGGGCGATGTCCTTTCAGGCCCGCGAGGATTGGCAAACCCTGATCAACGGACGCTGCACGTCGCATGAGAACACGGCAATGACGCGCCCGTGTTACAGGTTTTCCTGCTGCGGCATGCCGAGGACATGGAAACCGCCATCGACACGGATGATTTCGCCGGTCGTGTAGCTGCCGTAATCCGAACAAAGATAGACCGCCGTGCCACCGACCGAGCCGAGCGTCGCGTTGGACCGCAGCGGCGCGTTTTCTTCGGTATGGCGGAAGGTTGCCCGCGCGCCGCCGATGGCAGCCCCGGCCAGCGTCTTCATCGGGCCAGGTGAGATCGCATTGACGCGGATCTTCTGCGGCCCGAGGTCGTTGGCCAGATAGCGCGTGGCGCTTTCCAGCGCCGCCTTGGCGACACCCATCACATTGTAATTCGGCGTCACCCGGTTCGAACCGCCATAGGTCAGCGTGATCAGCGATCCGCCCTCGGGCATCATTTCTGACGCGCGCCGCGCGACTTCGATGAAGGAAAAGCACGAGATATCCAGCGAATGCTTGAAATTCGCGCGGCTGGTATTGCTGAAGCGCCCGGTCAGTTCGTTCTTGTCGGAAAAGGCGATGGCATGGACAAGGAAATCCATCGTCCCCCAGCGATCCTTCAGCATGCCAAAGCAGGCCTCAAGGCTGGCGTCGTCGGTGACATCGACATCGACCAGAAAATCCGAACCGACCGAGGCGGCCAGCGGTTCAACCCGCTTGCCAAAGGCTTCGCCCTGATAGGAAAAGGCAAGTTCCGCGCCTTCGGCCGCCAGCGCCGAGGCAATACCCCAGGCAAGGGAGCGTTCGTTCGCGACCCCCATAACAAGGCCGCGCTTGCCCTTCATCAGATCAGCCATGGGGATTTAACCTTGATATTTGCTCATCACGAGCGTGGCATTGGTGCCGCCGAAGCCGAAGCTGTTCGACAGGACGGTGTCAAGCTCCACCCCCTCGCGGTATTCGGTGGCGATTTCTTCCGGCTTCAGTTCGGGGTCAAGCTCGGTCACATTGGCCGAGGCGGTGATGAAATTGCCGTTGAGCATCAGCAGCGAATAGATCGCCTCATGCACGCCGGTGGCACCGAGCGAATGGCCGGTCAGCGATTTCGTGGATGAGATCGGTGGCACATTGCCCTCGCCAAAGACCCGGCGGACGGCCTTCACCTCGGTCACGTCGCCTGCGGGTGTCGAGGTGCCGTGGGCGTTGATATAGCCGACCTTGCGACCCTCGGGCAGGGTCGAAACCGCCAGACGCATCGAGCGTTCGCCACCTTCGCCGGAGGGCGCCACCATGTCATAGCCGTCAGATGTCGCGCCATAGCCCGTCACCTCGGCATAGATCTTGGCCCCGCGCGCCTTGGCGTGCTCCAGTTCCTCAAGCACCACGACTCCGCCGCCGCCACCGATGACGAACCCGTCGCGGGTCGCATCGAAAGCGCGCGAGGCGGTTTCGGGCGTATCGTTGTATTTGGACGACATCGCCCCCATCGCGTCAAAGAGGCACGAAAGCGTCCAGTCCAGTTCCTCGCCGCCGCCGGCAAAGACGATGTCCTGCTTGCCCATCTGGATCAGTTCGGTGCCGTTGCCGATGCAATGGGCGCTGGTCGAGCAGGCCGAGGTGATCGAATAGTTCACGCCCTTGATCTTGAACGGCGTCGCAAGGCAGGCCGAGTTCGTCGAGGACATGCAGCGGGTGACCATGAAGGGGCCCATCCGCTTGGGTGCGCCTTTGTCGATGACCGTCTGATGGGCGAGGAAGAAGTTTGAGGTCGACGGCCCGCCTGACCCCATCACAAGGCCCGAGCGTTCGTTCGATACGTCGCTTTCCTCAAGCCCGCTATCGGCGATGGCCTGTTCCATGGCCAGGAAGTTATAGGCAGCACCCGCGCCCATGAAGCGCAGGTTGCGCTTGTCGATATGATCTTCCAGCACGATCTGCGGCATGCCGTGCACCTGGCTGCGGAAGCCGTGTTCGGCATATTCCGGCGCGAAGACAATGCCCGACCTGCCGGCCCTCAGACTGGCTTCGACCTCGGTCGCATTATTGCCGATGGGTGAAACGATCCCGATCCCGGTTATGACGACGCGGCGCATGCGGCCTCCTTGATCCCGTTTCTGCCTGTCTAGGATACAGGGAAAAAAGGGGCAAGCAGTTAGAGATACTGACCGATGCGACCAAAATGCGGGGCAGGGCGGTCAAATGCCGCTGTCGCGCCATCGGTTCGTCCGGTTTGACGGCTCAGATCAGCTTGCCCATCGCCACGGCGGTGTCCGACATCCGGTTGGAAAAGCCCCATTCGTTGTCATACCAGCTGAGGATGCGGCACATCCGGCCCTCCATCACCTTGGTCTGATCCATGTGGAAGATCGACGAATGCGGGTCGTGGTTGAAATCGGATGAGACATTGGGGTGTTCGGTATAGCCGAGGATGCCCTTCAGCCTGCCATCGGCCGCTGCCTTGATCGCTGCGTTGATCTCTTCCACCGACGTATCGCGGGCGGCTTCGAATACGAGGTCCACAACCGAGACATTGGGCGTCGGCACCCGGATCGCCACGCCGTCAAGCTTGCCGTTGAGTTCTGGCAGCACCAGCCCCACCGCCTTGGCTGCCCCGGTCGAGGTCGGGATCATGCTAAGGGCCGCCGCCCGCGCGCGGTAGAGGTCCTTGTGCATCGTATCCAGGGTCGGCTGATCCCCGGTATAGGAGTGGATCGTGGTCATGAAGCCTTTGGAAATGCCGATGGCGTCGTTCAGCACCTTGGC
>NZ_JBARVQ010000729.1:0-11964 GCF_049646345.1 Albidovulum sp.
CACGTTCACGAAGTGCCATAGGATGTGGTTTGCCCATCACTGACCCCCATATCTGCCATACAGACAGGGAATCACAGATCAAGCATCGGGGGAATCCTGAATCTCGAAAACCGCAACACGCTCTAAAGCCACCGGAATCGTGGCCGCCACCCCGACCCACAGCGCCCCGCCGCCGGGTCCGCCCAGCCCGGCAGTCCCCCGGCGGACCAGAACCGGCACCGCAAGGATCACCCCCGCCCCGATCCATACCGCACCAAGATAGCCCAGCATCGGCGCCCCGGCAGAAGCGGCGAGTTTCGACAAGGCGACCGCCGCAGCAATCAGGGACCCGACTGCGATCAACAAGAGCGGCGCGGCAAAGGAAGACCCTGCGGCGCGGGGCAGCACCCCCGCGCGGGAAACGGCATCCGCCATTTGAATTCACTCCGATCTGGATTAGTATCTTATCGTAAACTAACTTATTAAAAAGTATCTTGATGTCAAGACAAATGGATCGCGCCGCCTTCGCGGTGTCGCAATGGCGGCAGGAAATGCCGGACCTCGACCTTCGGGCGATGGAGGCTCTGGGGCGGCTCTCGGAACTGGCCCTCGTGATCCGCCGCGATCATCTGGTGCCGGTCTTCGCCGAATACGGGCTTCAGGACGGCGAATTTGACGTGCTGGCTGCGCTCCGTCGCTCGGGCGCGCCCTACCGGATGACCCCGACCGAACTTTACGGCATCAACATGCTGTCCTCAGGCGGTATGACGGCCCGGCTTGACCGGCTGGAGACATCCGGACTGATCGAGCGCCTGCCCAATCCGAACGACCGGCGCGGCACGCTGGTTCAGCTCTCGGACAAGGGACGCGCGCTGATAGAGCGCGCCCTCTCTGCCCATTCGGCCAATCAAACCCGGATCCTCGCATCGCTGAGCGCTGACGAACAGGACCAGTTCGGCGCATTGATGGCCAAACTCTTGTCAGGGCTTTCACCGAAAACCTGATCCAAGGCGTTTCAACCAACACTCGAAACGCACTGACTCTCTATCGCGGGCACCGATCGACGACCTCACGCCACAGCGTGTTCCTTGGAAATCCGCTCGGCCTCCTTGCCATAGATCTCCTCGTAATGGTCAAAGCTCATCTCATGCCAGGCCGTGCCTTGCGTGGCCGAGCCGAGCGCCATCGCCAGGTCTTCCTCGGCCGAGGCTGGCAGAAGCGCCCGGAAGATATCCCAGCCGCGATGATCGGGATCGCCGTCAAACCCCAGAACCTGCCCCTTCAGCGAGGAAATCAGCGACACCATCGCCCCGGAATAGATCGAGGGCACATGGATTTCGACCCGCTCGATCGGTTGCAGCAGGACCGGGCCCGCCTTGCCCAGAGCCTCGCGCAAAGCCATGCGCCCGGCCATGCGAAAGGCGAAATCGGAACTGTCGACCGCGTGATGCTTGCCATCCGTCAGGGTCACCGAGACATCCGTCACCGGAAAGCCCAAGGGCCCCTTTCCCAATGCCTCGCGCGCGCCTTCCTCGACCGCGGGGATGTAGTTCTTGGGCACAGCCCCGCCCTTGACCACATCATCGAAGACGAAACCGTCGCCCCGCCCCGACGGCCGGACACTGACCGCGACATCAGCGAACTGGCCCGCACCGCCCGATTGCTTGCGGTGGCGATAATGTTCATCGACCTGAGAGGATATTGTCTCCAGATAGCGTGGATCTGGCACATGGGTCGTGACCGCGACCCCGAAATCATCGGCCAGAGTGGCAAGCGTCTGCCGTTCATGCATGACCCCTTGCAGCTTCAGCAAAGCATGGCCCGTCGCCGGATCCTGTTCCAGCCGCAGCATCGGATCGGCCTCGGCCAGTCGCGCTAAAGCCGTCGACAGTCGCACCTCGTCGCGCTCATGCGCGGGCGAGACCAGTCGGGCCAAGGCCGGCGGGCAGCCCCTGCCCCAATCCGGAACCGCAGTGCCGCCCGAGGCGGAAAACACCTTGCCCGCATCAAGCTGATCGGATTTCACCGATATCCCGATCTCGCCCGGCTCAAGATGATCGCCCCCGGCCTTGCCACCGATATCGACGAGCCCGCCAAGGCCGCCGCCGCCAAGCTGCGCGCCGGTCTTCACACCGCCCCCCAGCGCCCGCAGCATCACGCATTTTCCCAGATGCTTGCGGATCTGCGCGTGAAACCCAACCGCGACGGCATCCTTGCCGCCCAGCCGTTCGGCCAGACCCGACACGTCCGGTGCCTCATGCCTCAGCGCCTTCATCAACCGCAATACGCCGTTCTTGTGGCTCGCGGCCCCGAGGAAGGTCGGGACCACATCGCGGTGCTGGGTCTCCCGCTTTGCAATTTCGAACAAGGCCCCCGTGGCCGGTTCGTGGTCCTCGATCAGTTCCTCGAGCAGCTTGTCGTCATAATCCGACATCTGTTCCAGCAATTCGGCCCGCGCCTCATGTTCGCGGTCCGCCTCACTTTTAGGCATTTCGACCAATTGCGACGGCCGGCCTTCCCGGTAGCGCCATGCCCGTTCGGAAATCAGATCGATCGCGCCAACAATCTCGCCGCCTTCGCGGATCGGGATCTGGCGCAGCACGACCGAATGGCCGGTATAGGCCTGCAAGGCAGACACGATATCACGCACCCGTCCTTTCGGCACGTCCATCTTGTTGATGAAGATGAAGAGGGGAACATTCGCCGCCTCGGTCGCCCGGATCCAGGGTGCGGCCAGCACCGCCTCGTCAGGATCAGGTCCGACACACACCACAGCCGCATCGGCGGCCAGCAGGGCCGCGCCCCCCATGCGGGCGAATTCCGGTCCGCCCGCGACATCGACGGCGCACCAATCCTCACCCATGAAGCCAAAGCGGGTCAGCATCAGATGACCGGCCGTCTCGGACCGGGGATGGCCGTCCTCCAGCGCCGCCAGCGCGCGGACAAGCTCGGTCTTTCCCGATTGAGACGGCCCCAATACCGTGAAACAGCGCATGTTTTCCCCCATTCGGCACGCGAGGCGAGCGCGTCTTATCGCTGGCCCCCGTGCCTTCGGGCCATGCGCCCTTATCGACCAACTGTCGGTCGCGGATGGGTTCGGGTCAAGTTCTGAAAGCTGCCCTGCTTCATCTTGGGCGATTTCCCCCGCCTGCTTCCGCTCATCATGAAGGTCGCACACCATAATGCGGCGCATTGAGTGCAACCCACGTCGCACTGCAATTCTGCGGAACCGGGTCGATGCTTTGAATTGGGGCCGCGCAGCCGGTCGAGGGTAAACCCCTTTGCCGGATCCGAACCGAAACCGCTGGGCGAGCGCCTGCCCGGCTTGAATTCCGCGCTTGTTGACCGCGGCAATGAGCTGGGCCGGCCAGCGATAGCTGACCGGCCGGTCACGATGAGCTTTGCCTACGCCAGAGGTTAACCCACGGCGGTGCGGGTTGCGCCGAAGGCATGGAGCAGACCTGCCGCCACACCGCCAAGCAGCGGGGCGAGGATGAACAGCCACAGATCGCGCAGCGCCTCGCCGCCGACAAAGATCGCCGGGCCGAAGGAACGGGCCGGGTTGACCGAGACGCCGGTCACATTGATGCCGACCAGATGGATGCCGGTCAGCGTCAGGCCGATGGCAAGGCCCGCCATCGCAGAAGGCGCGCCCGATTGCGTTGCCCCGAGGATGACGGTGACAAAGACGAAGGTCGCAATGGTCTCGAACAGGAACGCAGCCCCCATTGAGTATTCGCCCAGATAACCCGCGCCATAGCCATTCTGGCCAAGGCCGTTGGTTGCGATCGCGTAGTCATTCTGTCCGGCGGCGATCAACAAGACGACGGCAGCCCCGTTCACCGCGCCAAGGACCTGGGCGATGGAGTAGATCGTGGCATCACGCCCCGACATACGGCCAGCCGCGACCATGCCGAACGACACGGCGGGATTGAGATGCGCGCCCGAAATGGGGCCAAGCCCATATGCGGCGGCCACGATCGACAGGCCGAAGGCCAGCGCAATTCCGTGCATGCCGATCTCGTCGCCCATCAGGACGGCCGATCCGACACCGAAGAAAACGAGAATGAATGTGCCGACGGCCTCGGCGAAGAACTTCTTACCCATGGTACCTCCTACCCCGCGCACATGCTGTCCCTGCATGCGCGCATGTTGTATTTCATGTGAATAAGACCTATCCCCGTGCTGGAACGCGAGTTAGGGGGAATAATCCGTGCGCGACCTCAAAATTCCCGATCAGCGCCACCCGGAAAAGGCGCACCGCCCCGATCAGGCGCAGCCGAAAAAGCCCGACTGGATCCGGGTCAAGGCCCCGACCTCGGCCGGGTACAAACAGACGCGCGACATCCTGCGTACCAACAAGCTGGTGACGGTCTGCGAAGAGGCGGGCTGTCCCAATGTCGGCGAATGCTGGTCCCAGGGCCACGCCACCATGATGATCATGGGCGATATCTGCACTCGCGGCTGTTCGTTCTGCAATATCGCCACCGGCCGCCCCGATGCGCTGGACGCCTTTGAACCGGGCCGTGTCGCCCATGCGGTCGAGACGCTGGGGCTCAACCATGTCGTCATCACCTCGGTCGACCGCGACGATCTGGAGGACGGCGGGGCCGAGCATTTCGCCCAGACGATCCGTGCGGTTCGCCACCGTTCGCCGAAGACCACCATCGAGATCCTGACGCCGGATTTCCTGAAATGCAGCCCGGATGTGCTGGAAAAGGTGGTGGAGGCGCGCCCCGATGACTATAACCACAACCTTGAAACCGTGCCGGGCCATTACCCTTCCGTTCGCCCCGGCGCTCGGTATTTCCATTCGTTGCGCCTCTTGCAGCCGGTGAAGGAGCTGGACCCCACGATGTTCACCAAGTCAGGGATCATGGTCGGGCTCGGCGAGGATGCGCAAGGCGTGCGGCAGGTGATGGACGATATGCGCGCGGCCGATATCGATTTCCTGACCATCGGCCAGTATCTGCAACCGACGCCGAAACATCACCGGGTGGACCGGTTCGTAACGCCGGAAGAGTTCAAGGGCTATGAGAAGGCCGCCTATGGCAAGGGCTTCCTCATGGTTTCGGCCACACCGCTGACGCGGTCCTCCTACCATGCGGGCGATGATTTCGCCCGGTTGAAGGCCGCGCGACTGGAACGGCTTGGCAGCAAATAGCCAAACCACGGCGCGAAACAGAGTGGGTTGCGGGGCGGTTGGGCGCTTTTAGTCGGCGCACGTGCCGCGCGCCTTGTCAGTGGGTATTGTAGCGTTTCGCGTTAAACTTGAATCACCTAACGCTGCCTGAAATCATATATTTTAACGCGTTAGCTGATGAGTGATGTTTCAAGATAAACACGAAACGCTATAGCTGATCCCATGTGCTCTGAACTGTCAAAGCCAAGTCAGTCCGATGCCGGGGGTGGTCCGCTTTCGGCCTTCTTTTGCCAACGCCCATCTTCCTCGCTCCAATACTGCGCGGCGATCCCCGCTCCGGTCAGTGCCTTCCACTGGCCGCGCGCATGATCGACGGCCGCCGGATCATTGCCGTCGAAAAGAATACAGACCCGTTCAAGACCGGTGCATTCGTCAGCGACCACCTCGGCTCCGTCCACTGCCATCAGGCATTGCGCGCCGTTCGGAACGTCGGCCCCGGAGGTCAGCAGGATCGGCTGCAATGCATCATGTTTGCCACCCGCAAGTCCATGCGGCATGAACCCTTCCTCGGGCCCCGCCCAAAGCTTCTGGTCCAGCCAGTCGAGCCGCCCTGCATCGCGCCCCCTGACCACCACATGCCAGCCCGCCTGAAGCGACTTTGCCAGAAGCATCGGTAAGGTCGCCTCAAGCGGCGACCGCGTGAGGTGGTAGAAGAACGCGTTGCCCATCAGCCTTCCAGCATGTCGCGCACCAGCCGGTCGAGCGCCATGACCCCCCAGCCCGACGCGCCTTTCGGCGCGAATGCGGTTTCCTTCGGCGGCAGCGCCACGCCCGCAATGTCGATATGGCACCAGGGCACCTCGTCCTTGACGAAGCGCTTGAGGAACTGCGCGGCCGTAATCGACCCCGCAGGCCGCCCGCCGGTATTCTTGATGTCGGCAAGCCTAGTCTTGATCAGCTCGTCATAGGCTGGGCCCATCGGCATGCGCCAGGCGCCCTCGCCCTCGGCCTGCGCCGCTTTCAGGACCGCGCCAGCCAGAGTGTCGTCATTGGAGAATACGCCCGCATTTTCATGCCCGAGCGCAATGATGATCGCGCCGGTCAGGGTGGCAAGGTTGATCATGCCCGTGGGTTTGAACCGCTCCTGCGCGTACCAAAGGACATCGGCCAGCACCAGCCGCCCCTCGGCATCGGTGTTCACCACCTCGATCGTATCGCCCTTCATCGAACGCACGATATCGCCCGGCCGTTGCGCCTTGCCGTCGGGCATGTTTTCCACGAGACCCACAAGCCCCACGACATTGGCCTTGGCCTTGCGCAGCGCCAGCGACCGCATGACGCCCGAGACGACGCCCGCGCCGCCCATATCCATCGTCATCTCTTCCATGCCCGCGGCAGGCTTGATCGAAATGCCGCCGGTGTCAAAGACCACGCCCTTGCCGACAAAGGCAAAGGGGGCCGCGTCCTTCTCGCCGCCCTTCCATTGCATGACAACGACCTTAGAGGGGCTTTCCGACCCCTGCCCCACACCCAAAAGCGCCCGCATGCCGAGTTTCTCGAGGTCCTTTTCCTCAAGCACTTCAACCTCGAGCCCAAGCTTTTTCATCTCTACCAGACGATTGGCGAAATCACTCGTGGTCAGGATATTGGCGGGCTCATTGACCAGATCGCGGGTGAAACAGACGCCATCGGCAACGGCAGCCATCGGCGCAAAGTCCGCCTCGGCCTCCTCGGGCTTGTCGGCCATCACCGTCACCACCCCTTTGTCACCGTTCTTTTCGCTCAGATAGTTGGCGAAGGTGTAGGACCGCAGCGCGATCCCCATAGCCATCTCGGCGGTTTTCGGCTGTCCTGCTGCGACCACGGTCAACCCGGCCTCACCCAGAGCCTTGCCGATGGCGGCCCCGGCCTTGCGCGCCTCTTCCACCGTTGCCTTCTTCGGCAGCTTCACCAGTTGCACAACCTCGGCGGCGACACCGGCCGGATAGGACAGATCGAGCGATTGACCAGGCTTCAACTTGCCCCAGGCCTTGCCCTCCAGCGCGCGGGACACCGCGCCCCGCATCAGCCGGTCAACCCTGCGGGCAACGGCGCCGAGCCGTCCATCGGGCACCAGCAGAAGGGCGATCCTGCCCTCAGCCGTCTTCAGGGCGTCGAAATCGACAGGGGCGAAAGTAACAGAAACGGGCGCGCTCATCCAAAGACCTCCGGGCATTGTTTCGCCGGACCCTACCGCCCTGCCCCCGGCTTGGCCAGATATGAGTTTTCCCCGCCCGCCCGATCGGCTAGGGATGGGCAAACGCGGTGAGGGAGTGTCCGGGAACGTGTCCAGATTCGACAGATACATGCTGTCGCAGCTGATGATGCTGTTCGGCTTCTTCTCGCTTATTCTCGTTTCGGTCTATTGGGTCAACCGCGCCGTCGCTTTGTTCGATGAGCTGATATCGGACGGCCAGTCGGCCTGGGTATTCCTTGAGTTCACCGCGCTGACGCTGCCAAATGTGATCCGCCTTGTCCTGCCCGTCTCGGCCTTCGTCGCTGCCGTCTATGTGACCAACAGGCTGTCATCGGAAAGCGAATTGGTGGTGATGCAGGCCACCGGCTTTTCGCCAATGCGGCTGGCGCGACCGGTCCTTTTCTTCGGCATCATCGTCGGTCTGATGATCGCGGTTCTCGTGCATGTGCTGGTGCCCGCAAGCCGGACCAAGCTGGCTGAACGCAAGGTCGATATCGCCCAGAACATCACTTCGAAGTTCCTCGACGAAGGTGCGTTCCTGCATCCCGCCAAGGGCATCACATTCTATATCCGCGAAATCACCGAAACCGGTGAATTGCTCGACGTCTTTCTGTCCGATGCCCGTGTGCCGGGGGAGCGGACGAACTATACCGCCGAACAGGCAATCCTGGTCAAAAGCGCGCTTGGCCCAAAACTTCTGATGTTCGAAGGCCTCGCCCAGACGCTCGATCAACGCACAAGCAGCCTGGCCACCACAAGGTTCGATGAGTATTCGTTTGATGTGTCATCCCTGTCGGCCGAAGGCAGTCAGCGACGTCCCGAACCCGAGGCCGTTTCCACGATTGCATTGCTGACCGCCGATCCGGCGCTCAGGAAAGCCATGCGGGCCAAACCCGGCGCGCTGCGTTATGCCGGGCATGAACGTTTTGCCCAGTCGCTGATCGCCGTCGTCGCGGCGCTGATCGGCTTTGCCGCGCTGCTGAATGGCGGGTTCAGCCGCTTCGGCCTCTGGCGGCAGATTGCGGGCGCTACGGCCCTGCTGATCTTCGTCAATTTCCTCGTCAATGGGACTGCAAGCCTTATCGACCAGACGCCACGCCTCTGGCCGCTGGTCTATGTGCCCTCTCTGGCGGGGCTGGTGATTGCGTGGGTTCTGCTGGTCTTTGCCGGGCGTGCGCGACGCGTCCGCCACGATCTTGTCGCGGCGGTGGCGTCATGAAGCTGTCGCTCTATATCGCCCGGCGTTTCACCTCATCGTTCCTTCTGGTCTTCTTTGGCCTGTTTGCCGTTCTTTATCTGATTGAGATGGTCGAGCAGATCCGGCGCTTCTCGGGCGCGGGTCTGAGCCTTGCGCGCACCGCCGAACTCGCCCTTCTGAAGGTGCCGAAATCTGCCTACCGCATCTTGCCGATGGTGATGATCCTTGCCTCCATCGCGCTCTTTCTGGCCCTGGCGCGGTCTTCCGAACTGGTCGTCATCCGCGCTGCCGGGCGATCGGCCCTGCGGATGCTGGTATCACCGCTCATTGCCGCAATCCTCATCGGCACATTTGCGGTGGCCGCACTCAATCCCATCGTCGCGGGCACGTCGAAACGCTATGACTCGCTGTCCGACAGCTACAGGCTGGGTGACGGCAATGTCCTGTCGGTGTCGCGCGAAGGGTTGTGGCTGCGGCAGGGTTCCGAGGAAGGCCAGACCGTGATCCGCGCGACGCGTGCCAATCTGGATGGCACCACGCTTTTTGACGTTTCCTTCATCACCTTCGGATTTCAGACCGGCCCGATTGCCCGTATCGATGCGGCCAGGGCGGAACTGACGCCGGGGGCCTGGACCCTGACCGATGCCAAGGAATGGCGGTTTACACCCGAAACCAACCCCGAGGCCAATTCCCTGCGGCACGAGACATTCCGCGTGCCCTCGGAACTGACGGCCGACCAGATCCGCGACAGTTTCGGAACGCCGTCGTCGATTGCGATCTGGGATCTGCCCGGCTTCATCTCGTCGCTGGAACGCGCGGGCTTTTCCGCGCGTAAACATTATGTCTGGCTGCATATGGAACTGGCCCTGCCGCTTCTGTTGGCCACGATGGTGCTGGTTGGCGCAGGCTTCACCATGCGCCACGCGCGATCGGGACGTACCGGCCTGATGGTTCTGCTTGCCATCATCTCCGGGTTTGCCATCTTCCTTCTGCGCAATTTCGCGCAGGTTCTGGGGGAAAACGGCCAGATCCCGATCCTGATCGCTGCCTGGTCCCCACCTGTTGCTGCAGCTCTTCTGTCGCTCAGCCTGATCCTGCATCTGGAGGACGGATGATACGGCGCGCTCTACTTGCACTGGTCGCACTCTGCCTGTTGACGTCACCCCTGCATTCGCAGGATCAGGCGAAACTGATCGCTGATCAGGTGTTGCTGGAGGCCAATGACACCCTGACGGCCGAAGGGGCGGTCGAGGTGCTCTACAAGGGCACGCGGCTGACAGCCGAACGCATCATCTATTTCAGCAAGACCGACAGGCTGGAAATCACCGGCCCGATCCGCCTGACCGATGAAAGCAACACGGTCATCGTCGCAGATGCGGCCGACCTTTCAAGCGATCTGACCGAAGGCGTCCTGACAAGCGCCCGCATGGTTCTGGACCAGCAGCTTCAGATCGCCTCGAACCGGCTTACGCGGGCCAGCGGGCGGTTCACCGTGCTTGACCGGGTCGTGGCCTCGTCCTGCGAAGTCTGTCCGTCGAACCCGACCCCCTTGTGGGAAATCCGGGCGCGGCGGGTGGTCCATGATCAGGAAGAGCGCCAGCTTTACTTCGATCACGCCCAGTTCCGGGTTGCCGGCCTGCCGATCTTCTACGCACCACGGCTGCGCATGCCGGACCCTACCCTGGAACGGTCGACCGGGTTCCTGTTGCCGACCATCCGGACGACATCCGGCCTCGGCGCTGGGGTGAAGCTGCCCTATTTCATCGCCATCGGCGACAGCCGCGACCTGACACTGACACCCTATGTGTCGGCGAAACAGACGCGGACGCTGGAATTCCGCTACCGGCAGGCGTTCCGCACCGGCAAGATGGAGTTCTCGGGCGCGCTCAGCCGCGATGACCTGATCCCCGGCAAGACACGCGGCTACCTGTTCGGCAACGCCAAGTTCGATCTTCCAAGGGATTTCGGGCTGAACCTCAAACTCCAGACGGTGACCGACGACGCCTATCTGCTCGACTACGATGTCAGCAGCCGCGACCGGCTGCAAAGCGGCGTGGAACTGACCCGCACCCGGCGCAACGAACATATCGATGCCCGCATCTTCCGCTACTGGTCGATCCGCGCGCGTGACGACAATTCCGTTTTGCCGACCCTCGTCGGTGACCTCACATTCGAACGCCGGTTCCGCCCCGCCTATCTTGGCGGTGAGGGCAAGTTTTCGTTCCAGACCCACAGCCACCGGCGCAGCTCCACTGTCACAACCGACGCCAATGGCGACGGCATCACCGATGGCCGCGATATCGCACGGACAACACTCGCAGCCGATTGGAGCCGGAACTGGACATTGTCGAACGGCATGGTCCTGTCCGGCGGGTTCATGGCCGCTGCTGACTTCTATTCCATCGGGCAGGACGCCACATATCCTGGAACCGTGACGCGCTTTGCCCCCTCTGCCATGGTCGAGCTGCGCTGGCCCTGGGTCAAGACCGAGACCGCAGGCGGCGCCACCCAGGTGATCGAACCCGTCGCCCAGCTTGTCTGGAGTCGCAACGACATCGAAGATGTGCCAAACGAAGACAGCCAGATCAGTTCCTTTGATGAGGGCAACCTTTTTGGCTACAGCCGCTTTCCGGGTGTCGATGAACGCGAACTCGGCACCCGCCTCAATCTCGGGGTCAGCTGGACACGCCGCGATCCGGCGGGCTGGTCGCTGGGTGTCACGGCCGGTCGCGTCTTCCGGGCCGAGGATCTTGGCCAGTTCTCTATCGGCTCTGGTCTTGACGGCACCTCATCGGACTGGCTGCTTGCCACCCATCTGGACACCGCGTTCGGCCTGACGATGATGAACCGCGCCTTGTTCGATGACGCGTTCAGCTTCAGCCGCAATGAACTCAGGCTGGGCTACAATGCCCAGAAATACGATATCAGCGCAGGCTATCTGTGGTTGATGGCCGACCCCGCGGAAGGGCGCAACAAGGCAAGCTCCGAATTCACCTTCGACGCCGGATGGACCTTCGCCCGCAACTGGCGCGGCAAGGTTTCCGGGCGCTACGATTTCCAGGCCGATCGCGCCGCGAAGGCGGCGGTCGGTCTGCAATATCGCAACGAATGTGTCGCGGTCGATCTTTCCCTCTCGCGTCGCTTCACGTCCTCGACTAGTGTGTCGGCCAATACGGATTTCAGCATGTCGGTCGAACTCGCGGGCTTTGGCGCAGGGACTGATGGGCGAAAATACCGACGTTCCTGCGCCCGCTAGGGACGGTTCGGGGGCAAAATCCGACGACGACAAGAGCAGACGGACGGCAAATGATGCGCAAGACACCCCTTCTTTCTCTCGCCTTCACGGCGCTTCTGGCGTTGGCGACGACGGCAACCGGCCAGTCGGGCCAATTCTCTCCGGCGGTGACG
>NZ_JBARVQ010000730.1:0-1742 GCF_049646345.1 Albidovulum sp.
TAACAAGATCACCGATGCGACCGATTTCATGGGCTGGTACATGGACCAGTCGGAACAAAAGCTCGGCATCTCGAAATGGGACGCGACCAGCCAGTATCTGGCCTATCACGAAGGCCAGACCGGCTATTCACGCGGCAGCCACATGAAGAAGGCGTGGCTGCTGCGGGTTGCCGCCGAGGTCGGAAGCCGGGCCGAAAACTATCAGCGCCAGCTTATCGCCTGCGGCAAGCTCTAAGGGTCAGTTGCGCCGCGGCTTGTTGCGCTGGATCTCGGAATTGATCGAAAAGAGTGAAGCGGCATAGCTGCCACCGGTCTTCAGCGGGTTCAGGATCACCGTCGTCTGTCCGCCGGTCTCATCGGTCACCACCCACTGTTTCAGCTCGACCGGGCTGGCCGAAAACGCCATCTGGATCGTCCCAAGCTCGGGATGATCCGGGTCCTGCGCTGTCACGATGGTCAGGCCATTCGCTTCGCCATGTCCCACCACCATCTTTGCCCGCGCCAGATCGACGCGCCGCTCCAGGATCAGGTTCAGGGGTGTTTTCTTCAGCGTGTATTGTTCCGGCGGCTGGTTCGACTTGGTGTCGAAAATCGCAACCTGACCACCCGAGGCCAGCACCAACGTCCGCTCAGGCGGGCCATATTCGAACCGCATGCGGCCGGGGCGGTTGATGATCAGCCGACCTTCCGAGGTCGAGCCATCCGAATTGATCTGCCGAAAGTCGGTTTCGGCCGTCTTCAGGCTGTTGAAATAGGCCGAAATCGTGCTCAGGGGCAGTTTCTCGGCAAGGGCCGGGCTGACGCTCAGGCAAAGGGCCAGCGGGGCGAGGATATATCGAAGCTTTGTCATCATGACGCCAATCTAGGGTCTGTGGTTCTGTTATGCGATGTCGGCGGTTCTGTTATGCCATAACGTGATCACTGTCTTGGCCCTGCGGCCTGAAATAATCGGGATGCGCGGCGAAGCGCGCAAGTCTCAGCCGGTTGTCGTCAACCGCCTGCACGGTCGATATGCCCCAGATCGCGGTCGGGGGCGATGCGATCACGGACAATCTGTTTCAGCGCCTTCACATCCGGAAAGCCCCCGTCCCGCTTGCGTTCCCAGACCGGTTCATCGCCGACAAGAATCTCAAAGATACCGCCATGGCCGGGCACAAGGGTTACGCCGCCCAGATCCTCACCGAAGGTCGACAGAAGCTCCTGTGCCATCCAACCCGACCGCAAAAGCCAGTTGCAACCTGTGCAATAGGTGATCGTCACCACGGTTCCGGTCATTGATGCACTCTCCCTCCAGTCGCCTGGTATTTAGCGCTCGTCCTTGCGCAAAGAAAAGGCCCGACGGACGGCTGACGCAGGACACGGCCCGGATTCCAGGCCCTTTCTCTGATCGCCACCCCAATCCGCCGAGCCCGTCACTGGCAGGCACCGGCCGGTAAAAGCCGGAATGATTCGCGGGCATGGTTCCCTGCGGACGCGCCGAAACACAGTGACCGAAGTGTTGTTTCTTTGATCAAACGCCGTGAGTTTTTGCCATTGTTTCAGGAAATCAGCATCGCGATACACAGATGACAAGGGGGTAGCCGCATGGAAGCAGGATATCATCGGCACATCGACGACGGTCTTGTTTACCCTTTGGGCCAGAGACGTTACATTAGGGCAACCGGCGTCGATGCATTGGCCGACGTAGTTAAAAAGGTAACCTGCAATGATTAAGCGTAAACACCTTGTTCTTCCCCTTGCGG
>NZ_JBARVQ010000731.1:0-10007 GCF_049646345.1 Albidovulum sp.
CGGCAGCCGTCAACGAACTGGTGGCCAAGAAGCTGGGGCTTTGAGGCTGACGCAAGGCCTGCGTCAGCCCGCCTATCCTACCGCGACTTGAACAGCGATCCGAGGATGCCGCGCACCAGCGCCTGACCGGACTTGGTGCCAAGCTGTCGCACAAGACTTTTGCCGAAGGCGGTGGCAAGGCTGTCGGATCGCGACGAGCGACGACGCGAGGATGAGCGCCCGGAGCTGCGGTCGTCATAGCGCCGCGCCTCACGGGTGCGGCGTTCCTCTTCCTTCAGCCGTTCTTCCTCTTCCTCGGCGCGGGCTGCGGCCTTGGCGGCCTCTTCCGCACGGGACTGAAGCCGTTCGAAGGCAGAATCGCGGTCCACAGCCTTGTCGTATTTGATCCCGAGATTTGAGGCCGCAATGACAGCCCGGCGCTCCTCGGTCGTGATCGGACCAAGCTGGCTTGACGGCGGGCGGACCAGCGTACGTTCGACCACGCCCGGAATACCCTTGGCCTCAAGGAATGAGGTCACCGCCTCGCCCGTCCCCACTTCCTTGATCGCCGTCTCGGTCTCGAATCTCGGGTTCGGGCGATAGTTCTGCGCTGCCCGCGCCAGCGCCTTCTGGTCTTTGGCGGTGAAGACGCGAAGCGCGTGCTGAATACGATTGCCAAGCTGGCCCAGAATGTCTTCGGGCACGTCATCGGGGTTCTGGGTGATGAAATAGATGCCGACCCCCTTGGACCGGATCAGGCGGGCGACCTGCTCGACCTTGTCCACCAGCGCCTTCGGCGCATCGTCGAACAACAGATGCGCCTCATCGAAGAAGAAGACGAATTTCGGTTTGTCGGGGTCGCCCACTTCGGGCAGTTCCTCGAAAAGCTCCGACAGAAGCCACAGCAGGAACGTGGCATAAAGCCGGGGCGAGGCCATCAGCTTGTCAGCGGCAAGGATATTGATCTGACCGCGACCATCCGCAGTCGTGCGCATCATATCGGCCAGCTCCAGCGCAGGTTCACCAAAGAGCCGCGTACCGCCCTGATTTTCCAGAACCAGCAATTGCCGCTGGATCGCCCCGACGCTCGCCGGAGAGATATTGCCGTAGCGCAGCCCGATCTCGGCGGCGTTTTCGCCGATCCAGACCAGCATCGCCTGAAGGTCCTTCAGATCGAGAAGCGGCAGGCCTTCTTCATCGGCCAGCCGGAAAGCGATGTTCAGAACGCCCTCCTGCGCATCCGAAAGATCCATGAGCCGCGAGAGCAGAAGCGGCCCCATCTCGGTCACGGTGGCGCGAATCGGATGGCCGGATTCGCCGAAAAGATCCCAGAACGTGACCGGAAATGCCTGATATTGCAGATCATAACCGATGGTCGCGCAGCGCTTCATGAAGGCGTCATGCAGCTTGGCCTTGTCCGATCCCGCCACCGCGAGCCCGGCCAGATCGCTTTTCACGTCCGAAAGGAAGACAGGCACCCCGGCGGCGGAAAGGTTTTCCGCCAGGATCTGCAATGTCACGGTCTTGCCCGTGCCGGTGGCCCCGGCAATCAGGCCGTGACGGTTTCCATATTTCAACAAAAGTTCCTGCGGCGTGCCATAGGCTTCGCCGCCGCCACCAACAAAAATTCCACCCTCGGTCAGCACGATATCCCCCGTCCAGCTTTGTTCGCCGCTGCCACCATACAATCTTAACCCATCCATGCCAGAGTTGAATATGTCCGGGCGCGCAGCTGTGCCGTTCGGGCGTTACTTCCTCCCTGTCAGACTGGCCGCGCCCGCTTCGGCGCGGTCTTTTTTTGAGGAAAATCAATTTTTTGGAGCACGTAATTTTTCCGGTTGACGCATGGGGGCGAACTGAATAGCGTTCGCGTCAATGACTAAGTCGGCCTGTCCGACAGGGAGCGAAAGATATGAAAAGGGCCCCGGCTGGGGCCCTTTTTGTTTAAGACGATATCCGTGCGGGAAGGTGCCGTTGCGTCACCCCGGAGATTCTGAGCGGAATGTCGCCTCGTCACTTTTGTCCGCTGACACTGTTGCAGACGCGTGATAAGTCCACCCCGAACTTCTCCGAGGAAAACGGAACCAAATATGCCTGCATTCTCAAAAACCCTGACGCTCCTTCTGGCCCTCGGTCTGGCTGCGCCGCTGGCGGCGCAGGAAGCGACGGATGCGACCGGCACCGAACCGGCAGCCGAAACCACCGAAGCCGCGCCCGAGCAGCCGGTCTCCCCCGCTGTGGCCAAGGAACCGGCGGCGGATGAGCCTTATGTGAAAGAAAGCTTCGGCGACTGGCAGCTTCGCTGCGTGAAGGTTGCCGAAGGGCCCGAGCCCTGCCAGCTTTACCAATTGCTGGACGACAAGGCGACCGGTAACCCGATTATGGAAATGACACTTCTCGCCCTGCCGAAGAACACCGACACAGCGGATAAGAATGTTGCGGTCGCCGGCGCCACGGTGATCGTTCCGCTTGAAACGCTGCTGACCCAGAAACTGAACCTCACGATCGACAGCGGCAAGACCAAACGTTTCGATTTCACCTTCTGCGCCGAGGTCGGCTGCGTCGCCCGCCTGGGCCTGACCGAGGACGACCTCAATGCTTTCCGCAAGGGGAACATCGCAACGCTCACTGTTGTTCCGGTTGCGGATCCTTCGCGCACGGTTGATGTCGAACTGTCGCTGAGCGGTTTCACTGCGGGCTTTGAAGCCGTCAGCAAGGAAAACAAACCGGCGGAATGATCCGCCAGTCGTTTCATGAAACGCTTTAGATCAGACGCCGTCCGTTTTCGGGCGGCGTTTTTGGTTTGTCAGGCCCGTTTCAGCGCAATGACGGCATTGAAACCCCCGAAGGCAAAGGCATTCGACAGAACAGCCCTGACCTTCGCCTCGCGCGCGACATTCGGCACGACATCCAGCGCGCATTCCGGGTCAGGCTCTTCATAACCGATCGTCGGGGCGATCACCCCGTCCCTGAGCGCCATGATGCAGGCCAGCAGCTCCACCGCGCCCGTCCCGCCGATCACGTGGCCATGCATGGATTTGGTGGATGAGATCATCAGCCGGTCGGCGGCGGAACCGAAGGCATGCGCCACGGCAGCGCATTCGGTTTTATCATTCGCGGTGGTGCCGGTGCCATGGGCATTGACATACCCGACCTCGTCAGGTGACAGCCCCGCATCGCGCAGGGCACCCGTGATCGCCCGTTCCGCCCCTGCCTGGTTCGGCATGACGATATCTGCGGCATCGGAACTCATCGCAAAGCCCGCGACTTCGGCCAGAATATCGGCGCCACGCGCCACGGCATGGTGCCAGTCCTCAAAGACGAAGACCCCCGCGCCTTCCCCCTGCACCATGCCGTTTCGATTGGCGCTGAAGGGGCGGCAGGCCTCTTTGGACATGACGCGCAGTCCTTCCCAGGCCTTGATCCCGCCGAAACACAGCATCGCCTCGGACCCGCCCGTGACCATCACCCGCGCCATGCCAGACCGCACCATCTGATAGGCAAGCCCCATCGCATGGTTGGACGAGGCGCAGGCGGTGGCAACGGTAAAGCCGGGGCCGCGCAGGTTCCATTCCATGCTGACATGGCTGGCGGCGGCATTGTTCATCAGCTTCGGCACGACAAAGGGATGAACACGGTTCTTGCCCTCCTCATAGACGGCCCGGTAATTGTCGTCCCATGTGTTCACCCCGCCCCCGGCAGTGCCAAAGACGACACCGGTTTCGGCCGAAAGCTGATCCCCGAAGACCAGGCCGGATTGGGCAATCGCCTGTCGCGCCGCGATCATCGTGAACTGGGTAAAGCGGTCGAAAAGCGCGATGTCCTGCCGGTTGAAATGCGCCTCGGGCTCAAACCCCCGCACCTGTGCGCCAATCCCGATCTGAAGCCGGTCGACATCGCGAATGTCCAGCGGCCCGATGCCACAGCGCCCCTCGCGCATCGCCTCGCAGGTTGAGCCAACATCATGGCCCAGCGCGTTGATCGCGCCCGCGCCGGTGATCGCGACCCGTCTCATGTCTGCGCTGCGATCAGCTCTTCCACCGCGGCAATGACCGATCCGACTGAGGTCATATCGAACCCGCTTTTTCCGGGCTCGTTCGCGTTGAAGGGAACGGTGATGTCAAAGCTTTCCTCGATGGCAAAGATCGACTCGACCAGACCAAGGCTGTCGACCCCCAGCTCGTCCAGCCGCATCTCGGGCCCGACCTGATCCACATCCAGAACCGCCTGTTCAGCGATGATCGCAATCACGCGATCCCTGACATCAGTCGTCATCGCCTGCACCTTTCTTACCCTTCTGAACCGTGCCTGCGACAGCCGCGCGAAGCTCGGCCACCTGCGCAAAAAGCCGGTCAAGGCGGCGTATATTTTTCCACGCCTGGATATGGGTTTCCATCTTGATGGCGGGATAGCCAAGCAGAACCCGCCCCGCCGGGGCATTCGACATGATCTTGGTCCCGCCGCCCGCGATCACGTCGTCGCCGACGAAGATGTTGTCGGCAACCCCTGCCTGACCGCCAAGGATCACCCGGTCGCCAATCCTGGCGGATCCCGCGATACCGGTCTGACCACAAAGCAGGCAATCCTCGCCGACGGTCACGTTGTGGCCAAGATGGACGAGGTTATCGAGCTTGGTTCCGTTGCCGATCACCGTCGCGCGGATCGTGCCTGCGTCGATCGTGGCGTTCGAGCCGATTTCCACATCGTCGCCGATCACGACCCCGCCCAGCGTATGGATGCGCAGCCATTTCTGCTTGCTGATCTCGGCCTGCTGGCCAAGTGTTTCGCGCACGGTCTCGGCACCGGATTTTTCGGGCGTGACATAGGAAAAGCCGTCGCTGCCGATCACCGCGCCGGGCTGGCAGATGAAGCGGTCACCGATATGAACATTGCGACCGATGCGAACGCCGGGATGGATCAGCGCATGGTTGCCGATCCGGCTGCCTGCGCCGATTGTGACCTGTCCCGCGACCCGTGCGCCTGCACCGATCTCGACCGCTTCGCCGATCACCGTATAGGGGCCAATCGCGGCGTCATCCGCAATTCTGGCACCTTCGCCGATGATCACGGTCGGATGGATACCGGGTGCAATTGCGGGCCCCGGATCAAGCCGCCGGGTTATGGCCGACATCGCAACACGCGGGCGGCCAACGAAGATCGCGGCCTTCAGCCCCAATGCCCGCCAATCAGCGCCCTGCCAAAGCACGGCCGCCCGCGCCTGCCCTGCGGCAAGACCGCCTGCATATTTCTGGTCCATTGCCAGTGCGAGGTGATCCGGTCCCGCCGTTGCCGGTTCCGCCGCGCCGGAAATGCGCAGGTCAAGATCGCCCTCGGCCGGGGCGCCCAACGCCTCGGCGATCTCTGCAACCGAATAGGATTGATGCATCGGGACCTCCTGACTGACGGGGGCCTGCGTCCCCGGCGACAGGATTAGCCCTGAAGTTCGGGCATTGCCACCCCGGCCGCTACCAGCGCATCGAAAACCCGCGCATCGCGACCATAGACATCACGGCGATACTCAACCTCACCCCGCGCCGACGGCCAGGCCGTATAATAAACCAGATGCACCGGAACCTGCTGCTTCAACGGCACGGTGGTTTCGCGCCCTGAATTCAGGTAACGCCGAAACTCGGCCTGTGGGTCGTCACTCTGCCGGGCAAGAAGCGCATAAGCCAGATCGAAAGGTTGTCCGAGCCGGATGCAGCCATGGCTGAATGCGCGGACTTCCTTTTTGAACAGCGATTTAGACGGCGTGTCGTGCAGATAGATGTTCCACTTGTTCGGGAACATGAACTTCACAAGTCCAAGTGCATTGGAATTGGACGGCGCCTGCGACATGGCGAAGGGGAAATTTCGCGCGGTGAATTGCGTGAAATCAACCTGACTGCGATCCACGACCCGGCCCCGGCGGTCGGTGATCTTCAGATGACCAACCGAGTTCGGGTTCTTCTGCAGCATCGGCAGGTATTCCTTGACCGTGATGGATCGCGGCACATTCCAGGTCGGGTTGACGACCAGATGTTCCATCACATCGGAAAATTCCGGGCTGCGGCGATCATGCTGGTTCTGGCCGACAACCGTCACGGTTTCAAAGGTGACTTTGCCATCGTCGACGACCTTGGCGGTGAAATCCGGAAGATTTACCCAGATATGCCGCTTGCCGAGCGAAATGCCGTTCATCCAGCGCATCCGTTCCAGCGCCACAAGAACCGAGCGCAGACGCGCCTCTGGCCCGACATTGATCTCTGACAGGGTACCAGCCCCCGCGACGCCATCAGGCGACAGCCCGTGCTCTATCTGGAAGCGCTGCACCGCCTTCTGGATGGCGCCGTCGTAGTCCTGCGCCGCAGTCCGATGCAGATAACCCATGCGGATAAGCCGGTCGCGCAGCGCGACCACGCGCTGCCCGCTGTCACCGGGTTCCAGCTTTTCTTCGGCGACCGTCTGCCCCCAGCCCCCGGATGCGATCACCCCGCGCAGATCGAACATCGCGCGGCGAAGCTGTTCGTATTCACGGCTTTGCGGCGGCAGCGAGCGCATGAAGGTGCGCGGTTCGGTTGCCGCGAAACTGCGCAAGGTTGCAACAGGGTCGCGTTTCGGCACTGCGCGAACGATGCCCGGATCGACGCTGGCCGGTGTGATAGCGCCGGTCTGAATGTCAACTGCATAGTCAAGCAACGCTGCCGTCATCGCGACTTCAAGCTGCCCACGCTGGCGTTCAGAGGTCAGGGCGGCAAACCGGGCGCGCAGGTCATTGGCGCCGTAGTCCCCGACAGGCAGACCGTGATCCCCGGCAGAGCCGAGCGCGCGGAAAAACACCTCGCGCCGGGCGCCATCGGCACCTGTGGTCCACAGCGGCGCATAGTCCCGCTCCCGGTAGAATTCGGCCAGTGCCGGATTGGAGGCTGCCGCCTCGGCGACCGCCTGCCTATACGCCAGATCGCCCGCCTGCAGCGGCGCGACCGTGCCGCACAGGGCAACCGCCCATAGCAGCATATGAACGACACTCAGCATTCCTGTGCGCTGACCAAGATGAATGCGCATGACCCTACAAACCGTTTCCCGTTTTATGACCCCAATGTCCGGAAATTTCGCGATCAAGTCCATTCACGATAGGGAATGACCGTAACGGAAGCCTTTACGAATGTCGCATTTCGGCAACGACCTGGTGTTTTCATTGATAAATTAGCCACTCGAATCGTCTTTCAGCAATTTTTCGCCGATCGCGCTTGAAATTCGATTCCGAGAACAATTGCCCGGTTGGCTGAAGAATCGTCTTGTGTCATAAGATGGCAGCACTTGGGGAATTGCTGCTAAACAAACCGCTGAAAAGGCGGTCAGAGCTACGGGACAGGCTTTACGCCATGACAGATCGTTCACCTTTGGGATTCACCCGTCGGGGACTTATTGCCGCATTCGCGGCAACAGCAGTCACCGCCGCACCGACTTATGCCAACGCTTTTGGCCTGCTGCGCGGGGGCGGCGATATCCGACGTATCCGCATGTATTCCGGTCGCACGGGTGAGAGCATCGACACGATCTATTGGATCGATGGCAAATATGTCCCCGAAGCGCTGAACGAGATCACCTATTTCATGCGCGACTGGCGGTCGGATCAGACCAAGGATGTCGATCCCCGGACAGTGGACATCGCCGCGGCCGCGCATCGTCTGCTGGATGTGAGCGAGCCCTACACGCTGCTGTCGGGCTATCGGACCGCCCATACCAACGCTCTGCTGCGCTCTTCATCGCGCGGGGTTGCGCGCAACTCGCTGCATATGAAGGCGCAAGCTGCTGATCTGCGCCTGCGGTCGCGCTCGGTCGGTCAGATGTACCGCGCGGCGTCCGCCTGCGAGGCCGGAGGCGTCGGCAAATACTCCCGCTCGAACTTCGTTCACATGGATTGCGGTCCGATCCGGACATGGGGCAGCTGAACACAACCTCATCAAAACATCAGGGCGCCGCATTCCGGCGCCTTTTTCTTTGTCTCAAGTATGCGCGCAAGACGACATGATCGGTGTCGTGACCTGCCGAGGGATCGCCTGGTGTCACCCCTCCGCTACCGGGGCGTGGCCTTTCGTCAACGCGTCCCGCAGGGTGTCGTTCCCAAGGGTGATAAGCTTGCCCGTCTCGGCCGAATACTGCTCGAACGCCTTTTGCAGAAAACGCATCTGGATGTGGACAAGGTCAGTAGGGGTTTTGCAGTGCATGATTTCATGTTGTGTGTACACGTCCTCGGCAATACGCGCGGCAACAAACTGGACAACCTCGGCCCCGATATCCACCGCCCCCTCCAGCAGCGCGGAATAGACCGGGCTGAGGTCACCGGGCCGCGGAGCCGCAATCAATTGCTGCACGACATCCGCTGAAGGATCCGTCGCCTCTGCTGCCGGGATGGATTTTGCTCTCGCTCTGGGCATCTTTTGCCTCCCTGCTCCGATCAGTCACCAAAGCATATCCGACCCGGCACCCGGCCACCTTGATCTCGCGCAACACAGACGGCGACAGCAGGATGACACCGATGCCCGACCCCACGCCGGGATCATCCGCAATTCAAGGGAATGGCGCACCCGACAGGATTCGAACCTGTGACCTCTGCCTTCGGAGGGCAGCGCTCTATCCAGCTGAGCTACGGGTGCGTTGGCGGAGCTATAGGATAAAGCCGATCCGCCCGCAATCGCTTTGTGGCACGCATGGACGCCCTGGGGAACTGCGGGTGGGAAGGGCTGGGATGGTGACTTTTACAGCAATATCGACTTCTGGGTCGCCGTGTCGCAGGTTTCCACGATCCGTTCGATCATCCGCGCCATCCACATGGCTGTCTGCGGGTGCAGATTTTGCGTGGGTGCGGGTCTGATCCGTCCCGGTCGGATATCGAGCCCGAACCAGGTGTTCACCGCGTCCAGATCGTCGCGGGACTGCTCAATCACCCTTTCCTGCACCTCGACCGGCAGGACAAAGGGTTGCCCCGGTATCTGCTCGATGAAGCGTTTATAGATCCGGCGGTGTTTTCGCGCGCGCTTCGCACGCGGACGGATCTCTGACAGCGCATCGGCGACCAATGCGCCCTCCATCGACGTCGAGGTGTTCAGGCCGGGCAAGGCTGCGGGCAAGGATACCCCCGCCAATCCGAGCGTGGCGAGAAAGTCGGCGATAATGTCGCCATCGGTCAGGTGATCCGGATGGAAGTGCCGCGCGGTGACATTGCCCTGCCCAAAGACCGCGAAGTGGTTTTCAAAACAGGCGCGGAGGCTGATCGTCCAGGGCTGCCGGTAAATGTCGTGCAGCCTCACATGCCCGGCCTTGAGCAGTTGCTGACCATTGCTGGTCGCAAAGCCGATCGGCTCGCGCAGGTAGCAGATCACACGGATCTCGCTCAGACCCGGAATTGTCCGGTAAAGCACATCACGCAAACGCTCCAGCACCGCCCGATCAGCATCTACGAACGACTCGCTCGACATCAGGATGTGGGGAGCACCGGCGGCGGCCACCTCTGCCGACAGCCTGTCCTGCATCCCTTGCAGTTTTGACTGATACTTTGCCTTGCCCGCCACAATCAGGTCCAGCACATCCCGCCATTCATGATGCGCGGTCAGCGGGCCCGGATAGAAAAGACCATTTTCAAGCAGTACCCCCCGAGAGGCGGCGAACGTATGCTGAAGCGTCGTCGTCGCTGTCTTGGGCGTACCTATATGCAAGGTCAGTTTCACGGGAGAGCTAGGCATCTGCATGATTGGATTGGTTGGGGTCAGGCAAAAAGCTCATGGCAAAGCTCCAATGCCTCGATCAGGGTGTCGACTTCGGCCTTGGTATTGTAGAGTCCGAAGGATGCGCGGCAGGTGGCGGTGACATCGAAGAAATCGAGAAGCGGCATCGCGCAATGGGTGCCTGCGCGGACCGCGACCCCCTTTTTGTCGAGCACGGTCGAGATGTCGTGAGCATGTGCCGCCCCTTCCAGAGTCATCGAGAAAATCGCACCCTTGCCGGGCGCATTGCCTTGAATGTTCAGCCAGTTCAGCCCCTTGAAC
>NZ_JBARVQ010000732.1:0-4900 GCF_049646345.1 Albidovulum sp.
CACACGTTCGGATTTCGGGTCATACATCGGCGCCAGCGACGCCTCGGCCCTGATCCGGCGGCCCGCCACCTCGACCTCGTAGCTCGACGCCAGCACATCGGCGGCAGCTTCGCCCTTGCAGGGCACATAGCCCATGCCAATCGCCGCCCCCAGATGATGGCCATAAGCACCCGACGAGAGGTAGCTTACGATCTTGCCGTCACGGATCAGTGGTTCGTTGTGATAGACCATCACGCCGGGTTCGGAGAGTTTGAACTGCACCATGCGCCGCTCCAGCCCCGCCTCTTTCTTGAGCAAAACCGCGTCACGGCCGATGAAATCGGGCTTTGCGGTCTTCACTGCAAATCCAAGCCCTGCCTCCAGCACATGATCCTCGCAGGTGATGTCATGGCCGAAATGGCGGAAGGCCTTCTCGATCCGGCAGCTATCCATCATATGCATTCCGCACAGCTTCAGCCCCATGCCTTGCCCCGCTTCAAAAAGCGTCTCAAAGGCATGGCCCGCCATGTCGGAAGACATGTAGATCTCCCATCCCAGCTCGCCGACATAGGACACGCGGTGAACCCGGGCGAGGCCCATGCCCAGCTCGATCTCCTGCGCGGTGCCGAAGGGGTTCACCTCGTTCGAGAAGTCGTTGGGGCTCACGGCCTGCATCAGTTTGCGGGCATTCGGGCCCATCACCGCCAGCACGCCTTCGCCCGCCGTCACATCGGTCAGGACGACGTTGAAATCGCCGATATGGCGACGCATCCAGGCCTGATCCTTGGGCCGGGTCACCGCTGGGGTGACGACCAGATAGGCGGTTTCCGAAAGCCGCGTCACGGTCACGTCGGCCTCGATCCCGCCCGCCTTGTTCAGGAACTGGGTATAGACGATCTTGCCCGGTGCGACGGACATGTCGGCGCCCGAGATGTGGTTGAGATAGGCCTCGGCATCGCGGCCCTCAACCCGGATCTTGCCGAACGAGGACATGTCGTACATGCCGACATTGCTGCGCACGGCATTATGCTCGGCGGCCTGATTTGCGAACCAGTTCTGCGGACCCCAGCTGTACTGGTATTCACGCTCTTGCCCTTCCTCCGCGAACCAGTTCGCCCGTTCCCAGCCGCCGATCTCACCGAAGACCGCGCCCTGCGCGTCCAGATGCGCATGGAAGGGTGTGCGGCGCACACCGCGTGCGGTGGCCTTCTGGCGATAGGGGTAGTGGTCGGCATAGAGCAGACCCAGCGTTTCTTTGGACCGCTCGAAGAGGTAATGCTTGTTGCCCTGGAAGGGCTGGTTGCGGCCGACATCCACATCGCCGAGGTCGAAGGGCTTCTCGCCCGTCTCCATCCACTCGGCCAAAGCCATACCCGCGCCCCCGGCAGACTGGATGCCGATGGAGTTGAACCCGGCGGCGACCCAGAAATTGTCCACTTCCAGCGACAGGCCAAGGTTATAGGCATCGTCGGGCGTGAAGCTTTCCGGGCCGTTGAAGAAGGTGTGGATACCGGCCTCGGCCAGCATCGGCAGACGCTCCACCGCGCGTTCGAGGATCGGTTCGAAATGGTCGAAATCCTCGGGCAACTGGTCAAAGCAGAAATCGTCGGAAATGCCGTTCATGCCCCAGGGCTTGGCATTGGGTTCAAACGCACCGAGCAGGTACTTGCCCGCATCTTCCTTGTAATAGGCGCATTCGTCGGGCACCCGCAGAACCGGCATCTGGGTCAGGCCGGGGATCGCCTCGGTCACGATGTAGAAGTGTTCACAGGCATGTAAGGGCACGTTGACGCCCGCCATGCGGCCGACCTCATGGCCCCACACGTCCGCACAGTTGACGATGTGATCGGCCTCGATCACGCCCTGTTCGCCGTTCTGTTCCCACGACACGGATTTCGCGCGGCGGCCTTCAACGGCGATGCCCGTGACCTTCACGCCCTCGGCCACCACCGCGCCGCGCTGACGGGCGCCCTTGGCCAGTGCCAAAGCGATATTGGCCGGGTCGCCCTGACCGTCGGTGGGCAGCCAGACACCGGCCTTCACGCCATCGATATTCAGATGCTGGTAGCGGTCCTTGACCTCCACAGGCGACAGTTCCTCAACTGGCACACCAAAGGCGCGGGCCATGGAGGCACCCCGGAACAACTCCTCTTTCCGGGCATCGGTGAGGGCTACGGAAATGGAACCTACCTGCCTGAAGCCGGTAGCAAGGCCGGTCTCGGCCTCAAGCCCGCCATAGAGGTCAGCGGAATATTTCGCGAGCTTGGTCATGTTGGCCGAGGCGCGCAACTGACCGATCAGACCAGCCGCATGCCAGGTCGTGCCGCAGGTCAATTGCTTGCGCTCCAGCAGCACAACATCCTTCCAGCCAAGCTTGGTCAGGTGATAGGCCACCGAACAGCCGACGACACCACCGCCGACAATGACGACGCGGGCTTTTGCGGGCAGGTTAGACATTGGTCGTGCTCCTGAGGGAAAGACGGCTGGCGGGAACGGCGCGCAGATGCGGTGCCGGAACAACGGTGATCAGCCCCGGAAAAACCTCACGCGGCTGATGAAAACGGTCGAAAAGCGGCAGGTCGTTCAGAAAGACCTCGGCATCCTCGGCACCCGGAACGGCCCCGCGCGTGACATAGCGACCGCCGGGATGCAAAACGGGCAGCGCGGCACGCCACGCTTCCGTGCCGGAGAGATCGATCACCGCATCGAAAGCGCAGGTCGGTAGGGGCTGATCGGTGGGGATCACCTTTGCCCCCGCCGCGCGGGCCTGAGCGGCATGCCGGGCTGCGCAGCATGCAGTGACATCGGCACCCGCATGGACGCCAAGCCGCAGACAGGCATAGCTTACGGCCTCATCCACGCCGATGACGGCAAGACGCGAGCCGCGCGTGACCCGGCCCCGTGTCAGCAGGTTATGAGCGGTGCTGAATTCCATCGGCATCGCCGCAATCTCGGCGCTGAGCGATGGTCCGGCAGGCGCAGCACCGGTGCTTTCTACCAGCACCAGCGCCGGGCCGGATTCAGATCCCGGTTGGGTGCGCCGCATGGCGCCCATCCGTGCCATCAGGCCCGGATCCGCGCGTTTTCGGGATCCCAGAGCGGCTGGTCTTGCTGCACCACCGCGCGGCAGCGGATCCCGTAGATCTCAACCTCCAGCTCGGTTCCCGGAACCGCCAGATCGGCCCGCACCATGCCAAGCGCGATCGATGCATTCACCCGGTAGCCCCAGGCGCCCGACGTGGTTTCGCCCACGACCTTTCCGTCATGCCAGATCGTCGACATATATGGCGCGTCGCAATCCTTGGCCTCGACGATGAGGGTGACAAAGCTCTTCTTCACACCGCGCTGCTTTTCGGCCAGAAGGGCAGCCTTGCCGGTGAAATCCTGCGGCTTGTCGAATTTGACGAAACGCTCCAACCCGCCTTCCAGAAGCGAATAGTCGGTCGAAAGGTCGCCCTTCCAGGCGCGATATCCCTTTTCGATGCGCAGCGAATTGAGCGCCCACATGCCGAAAGGTTTGGCCCCGCCCGCCAGCACCGCGTCATAGATCGCGGGCATGTCGGCGTTCTCGGCATGCACTTCCCAGCCGAGTTCCCCGGCGAAGGAAACGCGGATCAGGAAGGCCTTCTTGCCCGCGACGGTCGCATGCTGATGGGTCAGCCAGCCAGCCGAAAGGTCTGCATCGGTGATCGGGGCCAGCAGATCTCGCGATTTCGGACCGGCGATGATCAGGGTTTCACGTTCGGTCGTGGTTTCCCGCACCGTCACACCCTCGGGCACCGAATTCCGGATCAACTCGCCATCATGCCATTGGGCGGTGGCCGCGGTGATCAGGACAAAGCTGTTTTCCGCAAGCCGGATGCAGGAAAGCTCGGTCAGGATGCGGCCGCGCTTGTCCGAGACATAGATCAGGTTCATCCGTCCGACCTTGGGAATCCCGCCGGTGCAGAAGCCGCGCAGCCATTCGTCGGCCCCTTCGCCCTGCAGCCAGAAGCGCGAAAAGCCCGGCAGATTCAGCACGCCGACATGGTCGCGCACCGCTTCGCATTCTTCCTTGATGCGGTTCTCCCACGGGCCTGAACGGCCCCAGGTATGGGTCGCCTCTTCGGACGTATCGTCGCCCGGTTTCGCAAACCAGTTGGCGCGTTCCCAGCCGTTATAGGCACCCATCTGGCCGCCGAGTTCCTTGACCTTGTCATGAACGGCGGACAGCTTGCGATCAGGTGCTGCAGGCCAGCGGTGCCACGGGAAATGCATGGCGTATTCGTTGCCATAGATCTCCATGCCCTTGTCGATGCAGTAGTCGCGATCAGTATAGTCGGTGAAGCGGCGCGGATCGCAGGACCACATGTCCCATTCCGTGCAGCCCTCGGTGATCCATTCGGCCAGAACCTTGCCGCCGCCGCCGCCCTGGGCGATGCCGAACGTGAAGACGCAAGCTTCGAAGGCGTTCGGCACGCCGGGCATTGGGCCGATCAACGGGTTGCCATCGGGAGCGTATGGGATGGGTCCGTTGATGATGCGCGAGACACCGGCACTGGCCGCAGCCGGCACCCGCTCCATCGCATCCGCGACAATCTCCGCGATCCGGTCCAGATCGTCGGGGTAAAGCTGGAACGAGAAGTCGTCCGGCATCGGGTCGGATGGGTTGACCCAGTGCGCCTTGCAGTTCGGCTCATACGGGCCGATGTTGAAACCGCCCTTTTCCTGACGCAGGTAATAGGACACGTCCACATCGCGCAAAAGCGGCAGCTTGTGACCGACTTCCTTGGACCAGGCTTCGATTTCCGGCACCTGCTCGGTCAGGACATATTGGTGGCTCATCACCATCATCGGCACGGTGCGCCCGCCATAGGGCTTGAACCACTCGCCAACCTTCTGGGCATAGTAGCCTGCGGCGTTGACCACATATTCGCAGCGG
>NZ_JBARVQ010000733.1:0-8417 GCF_049646345.1 Albidovulum sp.
CACCCTTACCAAGGGTGTGCTCTACCACTGAGCTACCACAGCATCCGTTTTCCAGATAGCTACCCCGGGCGTTATCCCGATGCAAGCGGGCTCTGGAAAAGCCCTTTGGTTTCAGTTGCCTTTGCCCGTACGGGCTTCCCGATCATGGAAGCACTCTACCAGTGAGCTTCGGCAGCCCGTTTCGTGGGGCGCGTGTTAGACGCAAATTCCGCGTCGTGCAAGGGCAATCTGGACCCTTTCGCGCCTTCGCTGTAGAGAGGGCGCCATGGACAGGAAAACCCTGAAAAACCGGTCTGAAAAAGCCGAGGACAGCCGTGAGGCGCGGCTGAAGGCTGCGCTGAAGGCGAACCTTCAGCGCCGCAAGGCTCAGGCCAAGGCACGGGGCGCAAAGCCCGCCGGGGACAACAAGGAAAGCTGAGGCAGGCATGGATTCGATTATCGTCACGGGCGGCACCGAACTGAAGGGCCAGATCCCCATTGCCGGGGCCAAGAATGCCTGTCTGGCGCTGATGCCGGCGACGCTTCTCTCTGATGAGCCGCTGACCCTGACCAATGCGCCGCGCCTGTCGGATATCAAGACGATGACGCTGCTTCTGGAATCGCTCGGGGCTGAAGTGCGGTCGATGCAGGAAGGGCGGGTTCTGGCCATGTCCTCGCATGATCTGAATAACCTGACCGCCGATTACGATATCGTGCGCAAGATGCGCGCCTCCAATCTGGTGCTGGGCCCCTTGCTGGCCCGGGCGGGCCATGCGGTCGTCTCGCTGCCCGGCGGCTGCGCCATCGGGGCGCGGCCCATGGACCTGCATATCGCGGGGCTGGAGGCTTTGGGTGCGAAAATTGAACTCAAGGACGGCTATCTGCATGCCGATGCGCCGAAGGGGCTGAAGGGCGCGGTGATCGAACAGCGCTTCGCCAGCGTTGGCGCGACCGAGAATATCGTGATGGCCGCGACCTTGGCAAAAGGCACGACGGTTCTGAAGAACGCCGCGCGCGAGCCTGAGATTGTCGACCTCGTGAAATGCCTGCGCGCCATGGGCGCCCAGATTGCGGGCGAGGGCACCGCAACCATCGAAATTCAGGGCGTCGATCGGCTGCATGGCGCGACCCATCCCGTGGTCGCCGACCGGATCGAGCTTGGCACCTATATGATCGCGCCCGCGATTGCAGGCGGCGAGGTCGAACTGATCGGCGGCGGCATGGACTTGCTTCCGGCCTTCTGCGAAAAACTCGATGCGGCCGGGATCGTCGTGACCCCGACCGAGAAGGGCATAAGGGTTGCCCGCTCGAACGGGCGGGCCAAGGCGGTGGATGTGACGACCGAGGTCTTCCCCGGTTTCCCGACCGATCTTCAGGCGCAGATGATGGCGCTTCTGGTCACCGCCAAGGGAACAAGCGTGCTGGAAGAGACGATCTTTGAGAACCGCTTCATGCATGCGCCCGAGCTGATGCGGATGGGTGCCGATATCGAGGTTCATGGCGGTCACGCCACCGTCAAAGGGGTCGAAAGGCTGAAAGGCGCGCCGGTCATGGCGACCGATTTGCGCGCCTCGGTCTCGTTGATCCTTGCCGGGCTTGGTGCCGAGGGCGAGACGATGGTCAACCGGGTCTATCATCTCGACCGCGGTTACGAGCGGGTAGAGGAAAAACTCTCTGCCGTGGGGGCCCGCATCGAACGGGTGAAGGGGGAGTGATGGCTGAAGACGCAAAGTTCGAGGACGGGGGCGAAAAGCCGCTCCATCTCAAGGCCGAGACGGCGGACGACGTGCCCGTGATGGCGGCGCTGGTGCAGGATGCGGTCCTGTCGATAATCGACATGAGCTGGCAGCCGAAGCTGCGCCGCCTCGCCCTTCTGATCAACCGGTTCCGCTGGGAAGATCAGGCGGCGGCCGAGGCGCGCGGGCGCCCCTATGAACGGGTGCGTTCTTTGCTGGTGATCGACGGGGTGACCGGTGTCGCCTCGCAGGGGATCGACCGGGGCGACAAGGAAGCTGTCCTGTCACTGCTCGATATCCACTGGACATCGGGCGAGGATGCGGCGGGACGGGTAGAGCTGGTTCTGGCAGGTGATGGCGGCATCGCAGCCGAGGTGGAATGCCTCGATCTGACCCTGAAGGATGTGACACGCCCCTATGCCGCGCCATCGGGCAAGGTGCCGGGGCATCCGGAATGATCATCCGCCGGGTCGGGCCTGACGAGGCTGCGGCCTGGCGCGCGATCCGGCTGGAGGCGCTGGCGACGGTGCCGGAGGCGTTTTCGGCACGGCTTGCCGACTGGCAGGATCGGCCGCTGGCGGATTTCGCGGCGCAGCTTGCGGCCAATCCGACCTTTCTTGCCTTCGACGGGGATGCGCCGGTCGGGTGCATTGCCTGGATTCGGGATGCCGAGGATGCGGCGCGGGGCTGGATCGGCGGCGTTTTCGTTGCTGGTGCCGCCCGTGGTTCGGGTCTTGGTCACGCCATGATCGGGGCGGCAATGGCAGATGCGCAAGGGGCCGGGGTGACGAAGCTTTGGCTTGATGTCGGGGCAGGCAATCTTGCGGCGCAGTCCGCCTATCGCCGTGCCGGATTTGCCGAGGTGGCGGCAGAGGAGCGACCCGGAACCGCCTGCAGTGCCTGCGAGATCAGCATGTGGCGCGCCTTGCCTTAAAGCGGCCCGGCACCGGGGGGGTCAGAACAGGTCGAGCACCGATTCCGGTGGGCGGCCAAGCGCGACCTTGCCGTCATGCAGGACCACCGGCCGTTCGATCAGCGCCGGATGCCCGGCCATCGCGGCGATCAGGCGGTCCTCATCCATGTCCTTGGTCAGGCCAAGTTCCTTGAAAAGCGCATCACCCGTGCGCATCAGACTGATCGCAGGGATGCCGAGCACGCCGAGCACGGTGCATAACTCGGCCTCGGTCGGGGCGTCCTGCTGATAGAGACGGATGGTCGGGGTCAGCCCGCGTTCCTCCAGCAATGCCAAGGTCTGGCGGGATTTGGAGCAGCGGGGATTGTGCCAGATTTCGGTCATAACCAGTCCTTTCGTCCGGTGCCGACAGCCTCGGCGACCGTGGCAAAGCCGTCGCGGGCGAGGAGTTTGTCGAGCCCATTCGCGATATCGGTGATCAGCGACAGGCCCTGATAGATCATCGCCGAATAAAGCTGCACCGCCGAGGCCCCGGCGCGGACCTTCTGCCAGGCGTCCTCGGCCGACGCGATCCCACCCACGCCGATCAGCGGCAGCTTGCCGTCTGTCAAAGCGGAAAGGCGGGCCAGAGTGCGGGTCGATTTTTCGAATAAAGGCGCGCCGGACAGGCCGCCCGCCTCGCCCGCATAACGGCTGGTCAACCCATCACGGTCAAGCGTCGTATTGGTCGCAATCACCGCGTCGATACCCGAGGTCAGTGCAACCTCGGCCACATCGGCCAGTTCGGCCTCACTCAGATCGGGGGCGATCTTGAGGAAGATCGGGATCTGGCGCGTCAACCCGTCGCGGGTGGCGATGACGCCCGCGAGCAGGGCAGACAGGGCCGCCTTGCCCTGAAGGTCGCGCAGCTTTTCCGTGTTGGGCGAAGAGACGTTGACGGTGGCAAAATCCACATGCGGTCCGCAGGTCGCCAGCACCTTGGCGAAATCGGCGGCGCGGTCGTGGGACGTCTTGTTGGCCCCAAGATTAAGGCCCACGGGTACATGGCGCTTGGCCTTCGCAAGGCGGGCGGCGATGGCCTCGGCACCGTCATTGTTGAACCCGAAGCGGTTGATGACGGCCCGGTCCTCTCTCAGCCGGAAGAGGCGCGGTTTGGGATTGCCAGGCTGGGGCAGGGGGGTGGCCGCACCAACCTCGACAAAGCCGAAACCGGCGCGCGTCAGCGGCGTCACCGCTTCGGCATTCTTGTCATAGCCCGCCGCCAATCCCACAGGGTTCGGCAGGTCGAGCCCCGCGATGCGGGTTTTCAGCCGCGGGCTGCCGTAAGGGCCGGGCAGGGGCACGAGGCCCGTCGCCAGCGCCCGGATCGACAACCCATGCGCGGTTTCGGGATCGAATTGATGCAGCGCACAAAGCCCGGCGCGTTCGATCAGCTTCACAGCATGCCCTCGGGAAAGATATGGCCGGTGGCACCCAGCGGCAGCGACTTGTCCCAGACCACCTCTGAGATCGCCAGAGGCCGGTAGAGATGCGGAAAGAGCGCGCCGCCGCGCGAGGGTTCCCAGCGCAGTTCAGGGCCAAGATTACCCGCCCGGAACGCGACCAGAACCAGATCGCTTTCGGTGGCGAAATGCTTCGCCGCCGTCCCGGTCACCTGTTCGGCGGTGGAGAAATGGATAAAGCCGTCGGCCAGATCGACCGGCGCGCCCAAAGTCTCGCCCGTCTTGCGGAACGCATCCCATTCGGGGCGGCGGAAGATCTTGTAGATCAGCATGGCCCGCTCATGCCCGGTCAGGCCCGTCCGGTCAATCCCGCCTGCGTTATCAGTGTGTCACAATGTGCCGTTAGGGCACATTCGATGGGCTTTGACACGGCTTCGATCTGCGCCCATTCTGATCCGATCAACGATAACAGGGAGTTTCACATGGCGACCCGGATTCTCACTTCCGCCGCTCTTCTCGCGCTTTCGGCGGGCATGGCGCAGGCGGATTATTCGCTGACCATTCTGCACACCAACGATTTCCATGCGCGGTTTGAGCCGATTTCGAAATACGACTCGGGCTGTTCGGCCGAGGATAACGCGGCGGGCGAATGTTTCGGCGGCACAGCACGGCTGGTTACGGCGATCGCCGAGGCGCGGGCACGGTCGAACAATTCGATCCTTGTCGATGGTGGCGACCAGTTCCAGGGCACCTTGTTCTACACGTATTACAAGGGGGCTGCCGCGGCCGAGTTCATGAACAAGCTTGGTTATGACGCGATGACCGTGGGCAACCATGAATTCGACGACGGGCCGGAAGTGTTGCGCGGTTTCGTCGATACGGTCGAATTTCCGGTCCTGATGTCGAATGCCGACATTTCGGGTGAGGAAATGCTGGCGGGCAAGATCGCGAAATCCACGATCATTGAACGCGGCGGCGAAAAGCTGGGCCTCATCGGCCTCACGCCGCAGGATACCGACGAACTGGCAAGCCCCGGCAAGAACGTGATCTTTACCGATCCGGTCGGCGCCGTGCAGGGCGAGGTCGACAAGCTGACCGCCGAGGGTGTGAACAAGATCATCGTCCTGTCGCATTCCGGTTACGGCGTCGATCAGAAGGTCGCGGCGGAAACGACCGGCGTCGATGTGATCGTCGGCGGCCACACGAACACGCTTCTGTCGAACACCAATGACCGTGCCGAAGGCCCCTATCCGACCATGGTGGGCAATACCGCCATCGTCTCGGCCTATGCCTATGGCAAGTTCCTGGGCGAATTGAACGTGACCTTCAACGATGCGGGCGAGATTACCGAAGCCACGGGTGAGCCGCTGATCATGGATGCGGCGGTGACCGAGGACGGCGCGACAAAGGACCGTATCGCCGAGCTTGCCGTGCCGCTGGACGAGATCCGCAACAAGGTCGTGGCCGAGACGGCTGAGGCCATCGACGGTGATCGGGCCAATTGCCGCGCGGTCGAATGCCAGATGGGCAACCTTGTCGCCGATGCTATGCTGGCGCGGGTCGCCGATCAGGGCATCCAGATCGCGATTGCCAATGGCGGCGGGTTGCGCGCCTCGATCGATGCGGGCGAGGTGACGATGGGCGAGGTTCTGACGGTCCTGCCGTTCCAGAACACGCTTTCGACCTTCCAGGCCAAGGGTTCGACGGTTCTGGCAGCCCTTGAGAATGGCGTGAGCCAGGTCGAGGAAGGCGCAGGTCGCTTCGCACAGGTCGCGGGCCTCAAATACACGTTCGATCCGGCGGCCGAGCCCGGCGCGCGTGTGTCGGACGTGATGGTTGGGGCGGGAGATGCCTGGGCGCCGATTGAGGCGGATACCGTCTATGGCGTCGTAACCAACAACTATGTCAGGAATGGCGGGGACGGGTTCGATATGTTCGCGACCGAGGGCATGAATGCCTATGATTTCGGCCCCGATCTGGCCGATGTCACGGCCGAATACCTGGCTGCGAACGCACCCTATACGCCTTATCTTGATGGGCGCATCACCCAAAAATAGTAACCTGTCCTCAGGTCGCCCGCCCCGCTTTCGTGTCGGGCGGGCGATCTTTTGAATTCAAAGGGCATCTGGGCTCAGTCGCGATTGCGTCGGGGCAGGGCCAGCAGTCCGGCGCCGACGATGATACATATGCCGGTCAAGGCAATCGCCCCGGGGCGTTCGCCAAAGAAGATCGCTCCCCAAAGCAGGCTGAACGCCAGATAGGAATAGTCGAACGCCGCAACTGTCGTGGGCGGGCCTTCCTGATAGGCAATTGCCGCCCCCACACTGCCGACAAGCAGCAGGCCCGCCAGCGTCGCGACCGTCAGAGCGAGCGGCGCATCAACCGGTTGCCACGGGCCGAACAGGAACGCCCCCTTCTGGCCGGAAAACAGGCCAAGGCAGAGACCGGCAATGACAAAGGCCAGATTGAGCGCAAGGGCGAGCACGAATGGGCTGTCCTCGCGGCATTTCACCGAGGTGATCATCATCGCTGCAGCATAGAGCAGCGCGGCAAGCACCGGCAGGAGCGTTACAGTCTGAAACCCGGCTGCATCAGGGCGGATGATGAGCAAGACGCCGAGAAATCCCGCTACGATGGCGATGAGCGCACGGTTGCCCGGCCATTGCCGCGCCACCACTGCCGAAATCGCCAGAATGAAGAGCGGGCCGGTGTAATAGGCCGCCGCCGCCAGCGAGAGTGGCAATCTAGGCAGAGCGACATAGTAGCTCAGCCACATCGCGACCAGCAAAAGGCTGCGGATGGCGACCCAGAGTGGGGCCGTCACAGATATGGGGCCTCGCCGCCACGCCAGCCACAGAAGAACCGGCAGGGTCAGCGCCGAGCGCAGGATGTACATCTGCCATAGCGGAAGCGACAGACCTGTCGCTTTGATCAACGCATCGCCCAGCGACAAGGCCGAAACCGAAGTGACGATGGCGAGTATCGCGCGTCCTGTGCGATTGGGTCGGCGTGGTGAGACCATGGGGTGATCCTTTGTGAATTTCGCCCCTTGGAAATCATGAATGGTGGCTTATGAAAAAGGAGTAATTGACAAGAATGGATGAGGTGAAGTTATAGATAGTTCATGCATGCCTTACCGCCCCTGTCCCGTCTAAGACCGTTTGAAGCCGCGGCCCGGCTTGAAAGTTTCTCGCTTGCGGCTGACGAGCTTGGTTTGACCCAGACCGCCGTCAGCAAACAGATCGCGCAACTGGAGGCCGAACTTCGCGCTCAACTGTTCGAAAGGCGGAACCGCGCGGTTTTCCTGACGTCCGACGGGCGCAGGCTGGGGCAGGTCGTGGGTGCCGCCCTGTCCGACATTGCCGCCGAAGTTGCGGCGATACGCGGGCAAAGGCGATCCGGCGAAGTCGTGCTGCATTGCCAATTGTGCGAAGCGTTCTATTGGCTCATGCCCCGATTGGCGGCATTCCATGAACGCCACCCCGGCATCGAACTGAGGGTCGTATCGTCGTTGCGACCGGTGACCGAGGCGCGGGAACAGTTCGACGTCGCGATGCAGTCGTCCAATCGGCCCTCGGGCAATGCAAGGCTGGCCTTCACGGCGTCGGACGACATCTTTCCCGTCTGCGCGCCGTCGCTTCTTCCCGGCACCGGGGTGCCTCTGACACCTGCCGATCTGCTCGGGTATCCGCTGCTGTCCCACCAGGTCGTCCCGCAGGACTGGATGGGATGGATGGAGTGGTTCGACGCCATCGGCATTCCAGCCCCTCAGCGCCCGCGCATGGTGCATTTCGACAGTTATCCGCTGGCGCTTCAGGCGGCTGTGGCGGGGCAGGGCATCGCCCTTGGCTGGCGGCGCACGACCGAGGCGCTGATCAGGGAAGGCAAACTGGTACGGCCCTGTGCCGAAGCGGTCATTCGACCGACCGAAATCTCCGTCTTTCGGGGTGCCGCGCGTGCCAGTCACGCCGATACTGACAAGCTGGTCGCCTGGCTTTCAGACGAGCTTTCCGAACAGGCTTAATCCGGGTGAACGGCCCTGCGCTGGGTCGGGATGAGAAGCCCGTTCGGGGTTGATCCGGGTCATTCCTGTTGTGGGACGGCGTCAGTCCTGGCGCCTTTTGCTATAGGCAGATTTCGGCCTGCCCGTGCCATCTTGCCGATAATTCTTGCAAAAATCTGCATGAAGGCGCATATGACCCCTGCGACGTTACCTCTTTCGACCACTGTCTCCTTCATCGGCCTCAGTTCTTCGATTGCGACTGACTGCGCCGGACCGCTGCATTTCGTGGGCGGTACTACAAAGGAGATATCACGATGGCTACTGGCTCCGTGAAATGGTTCAAC
>NZ_JBARVQ010000734.1:0-5915 GCF_049646345.1 Albidovulum sp.
ATGTGGTCGGCCATGAAGGTAGAGATGAAGAAATAGCTGTGGTCATAGCCGGGCTGCATGCGGAACTGGCCGTTCTGGCGACGTTCCATCATCGCCTGCGCCAGAGCTTCGGGCTTCAGGAGATCAAGGAACTGGTCCTTGGAGCCCTGATCCACCAGAACCGGCCCGTCAAAGCCGAGGCGGCGCATCAGAAGCGTTGCGTCATGCGGCGCCCAGAGGGTTTCATCCGCCCCAAGATAGGCGCCAAGCTGTTTCCGGCCCCAGTCCGATTGCGTCGGATGGGCGATCGGTGCGAAGGCGGAAACCGAGCGGAACCGTCCCGGCAGCCGCATCGCCATCGTCAGCGCGCCATGCCCGCCCATCGAATGGCCGGTGATCGCCTGCCGGTCCTCGGCAATCGCGAAATTGGCGGTGATCAGGCCGGGGAGTTCCTCGGCCACATAATCCCACATCTGAAAATGCGGGGCCCATGGCGTTTCGGTCGCGTTGACGTAGAACCCGGCACCCTGGCCCAGATCATAGGCTTCGTCATTGGCCACACCTTCGCCGCGCGGGGACGTGTCGGGGAAGACCAGCGCAATACCCGCCTCGGCCGCCCAGGCCTGCGCTCCCGCCTTCACCATCGCGTTTTCATGGGTGCAGGTCAGGCCCGAAAGGTACCACAGAACCGGCACCGGCCCCTCTGCCGCCTCTTCGGGCAGGAAGAGGCCAAAGGTCATGTCGCAGCCGCAGGCATCCGAGGCATGGCTATAGACCCCCTGAATGCCGCCATAGCATTTGTTTTCCGAAAGCGTCTGCATGGGTCTTCCTTTCTTCAGACTCCGGTGATCAGGGCGACCACCAGCGTTACGGTCACGATGCTGACCATCGTGGAAATCAGGATCGAGGCCGACACCCGCTGTGGGGCTACCCCGTAGTGGCGGGCGAGGATATAGACATTCCCCGCGACTGGAAGCGATGCCGCCGCGATCATCACACCCGCCGCGAATGGCTCTACCCTGAACAGCCACAGCGCCGCAACGGCAACCGCCATGGGATGAAGCGCCAGCTTGGCGAAGGAAAGCCAGAGGGCAACCGACATTCTTTCGGCCGTTTTCGACGCGAGCGAGGCGCCGATGGCAAAGAGGGCCCCCGGTGTCGCGGCGGCCCCAAGGATCATCAGGAATTCGTCCACGGGGACGGGCAGTGTAATCCGGGCAGACGACACCGCCAGACCAAGCGCCATCGCGACGATCATCGGATTTTTCAGCAGGCCGAGCGTTAGTGTTTTGAAGATGCGGGGGGAAAGCTGCCCTTCCCGCACGCCAGTGATGATGAGGGTGATGAGGCTGGAAAAGACGATAAGGTCGATCGCCAGCACCATCAGGACGGGCCCCGCCGCCTCGGGCCCCAATAGCGCGGTCAGAAGCGGCACGCCGAGAAAGCCGGTATTGCCGATCACCGCACATTGCGCCTCGACCGCCATTTCGGTTGCGGGAATGCCGCGCAGACGGGCCACAAGTGTCGCCAGAAGATAGACGGCAAGGCAGCCGGTCAGATAGGCAGCGGCAAAGCGTGCGTCAAAGATCTCGGCCAGCGAGAGGTTGGCGGCGAAACGAAAGAGCATCGCCGAGAGGGCGAAATAGAAGACGAAGCGGGTGAGGTATTCGGTCGCGACTTCGGGGAAGACGCGGACCCGGCCCGCGAACCAGCCAAGGCCGATCAGCGCGAAGAACGGAAGCGTTTTCAAGAAGATCGCGAGCATAGTGTTATATCCGCCGCCGTCCCGGCCTCCGAGCCGGGACCTCTTGGTTCACCAAGAGACCCCGGATCAAGTCCGGGGCAAGCTCCCGGATCAAGTCCGGGGCAGACTCCCGGATCAGGTCCGGGGCGGGGCGATACATGCTCACCCTTTTCGCACCGTCAGTATCTCTGCCAGCGGCTTCTTGATCTTGGCCACCGCAGGCACGGTCGCGTCCTCCGCCGCGCGGCCCGTGGCTATGATCATCACCGGCTTTTCGCTCTCAGGCCGGTCGCAAAGGCCATTGAGGAATTTCATCGGATTGGGCGTATGGGTCAGGGTCGACAGACCGGCATGATGCAAGGCCGCGATCAGGAAGCCCGTCGCGATGCCGACGCTTTCGGGCACGTAATAGTTCTTGTAGCGCTCGCCGTCACGGGTCACACCGTAGCGCTGCGCGAAGACCACGATCAGCCAGGGCGCGATGTCGAGATGCGGTTTCGACACGCCGGTCCCGATCGGTTCCAGCGCCTTCAGCCATTCGTCGCCCGCGCCGCCCGCATAAAAACTCTCCTCCTCCTTCTCGGCCGCAGTGCGGATTTCCGCCTTCATCGCGGGGTCGGAGATCGCCACGAAATGCCAGGGCTGGTGGTTGGCACCCGACGGCGCGGTCCCGGCGGCGGCGACACACGCGGCGATGACCTCTTCCGGCACGGGATCAAAACTGAAGTCGCGCACGCTGTGGCGCTTCTTCATATAATCGCGGAAGTTTTCAGCCGAGGTCAGCGCTTCTGCATCGCCCAGCGCCACCCGATCTGGCAACGGCATGGGCTGATAACTGATCTTGTCCTTGAAATACATGGCCTCTCCCCGGTCGTATTGCCGGGATACTATAGCCTCTTGGGGCAAGGTTGAATCAGAATTAGGGGCTTTTTCCGTCCAAATTCCGGCATTTGAGTTTTCAGACGGATCCGCGACATGTATCGGCAGCGCCGCTGCCTCTTTCCAAGAGGCCGGTACAGGGTTAACCGTTTGTCGGGCCGTGTGAAACGTTTATGGAAGCATTTCCATACAAGTGAGACCGAAACATGATCACCGGATGAACCGCCTGTTCGGGACATTCGGGGAATTGCTTTGATGTCGCCATTGACCACGGCATGTTCAATGAGGCGAGCTTTCTGGGCGGTATCGAGGACATGCGCCGGGCGATCGGCGATTGCTGCGGCCCGGCCCGACGCCATTCAGCATCCACCCGGCACGGCGGGGATCTTGCAAGCCATCAGGGGCAAGGATCGACCCGCGCTCGTCCTGCGCACGGATATCGCCAATATCTATGGGACGGCGCTGCCGCCGGTTCTGTTTTCCGAACTGGTCGAGGGTCCGGTCGAACAGGCGGTCCGGCTTGCAAAGACCCTGTTGCGGACCCGGGCATTGCTGGGACAGGGCGCGGATCGCGCCCTCGGGCTGGGTCAATATGCCGCGCGAACGCCCTTTCTTTTAGCGTCAGATCAGCGATCTGTATATCAAGACGGGTGACCCGCAAATTGTCGAAACCGATCACCGAAAGCGCTGCCGGTACTTTCAGGCCCAGGGCCGTGGTTCTTCCGTTTTGGTATCTCTGATCTCCTCTTCATCGAAGATCAGCAGACAGAAAATCGTCGCCTGCGTCCGTGTCCGACTTTCGGGGGGTAGCTCAGATGCATCGCAAACCCAAAACCGCTGCACCATCCTGCGCGGGCGGCAAGACCGCCCGCGTGCGTTCTTTAGCCCCGGCCCCGGGTCGGGCTATTTCCTGCGGAAATCGTCTTCGACCCGGACGATGTCGTCTTCGCGCAGTTCAACACCGAACTGCACCTCGACAAAAATCAGCGGCGCTTCCCCGTCATTCGCGATTCTGTGCTTGGTTTCCCTGGGGATATAGACATGGCTGCCGCGCTCTACCCGGATCGTATCGCCGCCGATTGTCACCGCACCCCGGCCCGCCACCACAACCCAATGTTCGGAGCGGTGGTTGTGGTATTGCAGCGACAGCCGTGCGCCGGGATTCACGTCGATCCGTTTGACGACATATCCGGGGGCAGACTGCACCACCTGCCAGCGCCCCCATGGGCGGGCTTCGGCTTGACCGTCGCGGTAGGATAGGTCGGTCATGCAAGAGTCTCCTGTTCATGAATGCTGGCGGCAACGATGCGGGCCAGAACGGCTGCGGTTGCGGGTTTGGGAACCATCGCAATCCGTGCGCCAAACCGATCGAGCAGCGGGTGATCCTGGGGCAGATGCCCGGACACCACGATTACCTGCCCATTGGATGAGTGGTTGAGGAAGGCTTCCGCCAGTTCCCAGCCGGACTGGCTGGCGTCGAGATTGAGGTCGGTGACAAGAATGTCAGGCGTATCGCCGCTGTTCAGCCGGTCCAGCGCTGGCCGGTAGCCTGACGCCGTTTCGGTTGATAGGCCAAGCGATGACAGCGCACCCGCAATGGCGTGAAGGGCGGCGGGTTCGTCGTCGACAGCAAGGCATGACCGGTTAAAATCCCCCGGATGCGGATGCGGTTCGGCCACCAGCAACGGCAGATAGAGCGACACCGCGGTTCCTTCGCCTTGTGCCGAGACGATCTGGATATCGCCCTCCGATTGGCGGATGAACCCGTAGACCATCGACAGGCCAAGCCCGGTTCCGGTGCCGTCGGCGCGGGCCGAATAGAATGGTTCCATCGCGTGGCGCATGACTTCGGACGCCATGCCGGCCCCGTCATCCCGGACGGTGATCACCGCCCGCCCGCAATCGGTTTCGGTCAGGCTGATGGTAACCTCGCCCGGCCCGTCGATGGCCTGATTGGCATTCAGGCAGACATTCAGCACAGCACTTTCCAACTGGCCCGGATCGACCCGGACATGCAGCGGTGTCTCGGCGGCCAGAACGGTCAGCACTACTTCGTCACGCATGGCAAAGCTGATCAGGTCGGTCAGCCCTTCGATCAGCGCGTTCAGCTCGACGATCTCGGGTTCCAGATATTGCTTGCGGGCGAAGGCCAGCAGCCGTTCGGTCAGGGCGACGCCGATATCGACAGCATCACGGATCCTGTTGCGCAGGACGTCGCCGTCTCCGGCCGCCTCCGGTTTCCAAAGCTGCAGGGACCCGGCGATGGTGGACAGGATATTGCCGAAGTCATGCGCCACCTCACCCGTGACCTTGCCGAGGCTCTCGATGCGCTGGATTTGCGCCAGACGCTCGTCAATCCGGCGTTTTTCGGTCGCGTCCGCGAAAAGCCAGACCGCCCCGCCATCGGGAAGCGAGTTGCGCCGCGCCTCGACGACAAAGCCGTCGGTGCTGTGCCAGTCACCGCCATCGTCACAAGCGAAGGGTGATGCGTCACGCAGCTCGTCAAGTGTCGGTCGCCTGGAAAGAAATCCGGGATCGATCCGCAATACCTGCGGCAGGCTGGGATTGGCGACCACCAGACGGCCATCCTCGCCCATGATGGCGACACCGTCGCTGATATTGCCGAACACCCTTTCAAAAAGCGCGTTCTTCTGCGCCAGTTGCCGGTTGGACCGGTCAAGCCGTAGCGCATTGGCCCTGAATGCCCGGAAAGCGTGGAACAGTTTGCCGATTTCGTCGCCCGAGCCTTCGCCGCGCGGCAGGCGGCTGGTGCGGTCGCCCGAAGCAAGCCGCATCATGGCATCCGCAATCGCCGAGAGGTTGCCTGTAACATAGCCCGAAACGAAAAGGGCCGCCGCCGTTGCAATCGCAACGCTGGTCAGCGCCGCACCGATCACGGCGAGCCGGGCAACGGCGATGCTGGATGAGGTGGCGTTTCGTTCCAGTGACAGCCTGGCCTCTGCCGCCGCGACAACCTCGGCGCTTGTCTCGCTCAGCGCTTCCGAGGCGCGACGGATGCGAAAGAGCGCGTTTTGCGCGGCCAAGCGCTCGCTCAGCTCAACGCGCCGTGTGGTGAACACCCCCTCGGGTCCCACCACAAGCCGGGCAATGTGGCCAAGCGCCTGCGTCTGATCCGCCGCAAGCTGATCCGGCGTCACGGCGGGCAATTGCTGGTGATAGTCCCGCTGGAATTCACCCGCCGCGATCAGACTGTCGGCCCGGCCCACGCCGATGGCAGCGCTGGCCAGCCTTTGCAGTTGCAGCCAGCCCCGCCGCACCGGCAGCGGCGCGCCCGGATCGGCTGTGGCAAGGG
>NZ_JBARVQ010000735.1:0-2840 GCF_049646345.1 Albidovulum sp.
GCCCTGGAACGTGTGATCCAGACAGGCCTGATTGCAGGCGATACAGGGGGCGATCTCATCCGCCCGGCCCTCTGCGGCTTTCCTGACAAAGTCGGGATCGGCCAGAAACGGGCGCGCCATCGACACCATATCGGCACAACCCTCGGCCAGAACCGCCTCGGCCACATCCGGCATGTTGATCCGGTTCGATGTGATGACCGGGATCGCCACCTGCCCCATCAGTTTCTTCGTGACCCAGGCAAAGGCCCGACGCGGCACCGAAGTGGCAATTGTCGGAATGCGCGCCTCATGCCAGCCGATCCCGGTATTGAGGATCGACGCGCCCGCGGCCTCAATCGCCCTGGCAAGGGTCACGACCTCATCCCAGCTTTGTCCGTTCGGGATGAGGTCGATCAGTGAGATCCGGTATATAAGAATAAAGTCGGGCCCCACCGCCTCGCGCACCCGGCGCACGACCTCGATCGGCAGACGCATCCGGTTTTCCGCACTTCCGCCCCAGCAGTCGGTGCGTGTGTTGGTATGGGCGACAAGGAACTGGTTGAGGAAATAGCCCTCGGACCCCATCACCTCGACCCCGTCATAGCCAGCCTCACGCGCACGCACAGCCGCGGTCACCATGTCGGCGATCTGCTTTTCGATCCCCGCCTCGTCCAGTTCGCGCGGCGCATGGGGCGAGATTGGCGACTTGATCGCCGAGGGGGCCACACATTCAGGGCCATAAGCATACCGCCCCGCATGCAGGATCTGCATGGCGATCCGTCCGCCCGCCTCATGCACGCGGTCCGTCACAATCCGGTGGTTCGCGATATCGGCTGGCGTGAACAGACCGGCCGCACCGGGGAACACGCCCCCTTCGCGATTAGGTGCCATACCCCCGGTGACCATCAGGCCCACGCCGCCCCGCGCCCGGGCCGCATAGAACTCCGCCACCCGGTTCCAATCCTTGGTTTCCTCAAGATTGGTATGCATCGACCCCATCAGCACACGGTTGGGCAGGCTCACATGCCCAAGGTCAAGCGGTGCGAGAAGATGAGGGTAGTGCGTCATGACGGTCTCCGGGCTTTGGACGGACGATGGCGCAGATTAACGCGAAGGTCACCCACGACGCTGCGTCAGCAAAGGAACGCGACACCGGCAGCAAAACCCCAACGCCGCTTGACCCTGCGGCGGGCATTGGCTAGGCGAGCGATGATCAATTCAACGGCTAAGGAGCCCCGACGTGGCCAATCCTTCCATCCTCATCCTTCCCGGCGACGGGATCGGCCCCGAAGTCATGGCCGAAGTCCGCAAGATCATCGACTGGTTCGGTGCCAAGCGCGGGCTCACATTCGATGTCAGCGAAGATCTGATCGGTGGTGCCGCCTATGACGCCCATGGCGTTCCCCTTACTGATGTTGCGCTGGCCAAGGCGCAGGCCGTTGATGCGGTTCTGCTGGGCGCGGTCGGCGGACCGAAATACGACAATCTCGATTTCGCGCTGAAACCCGAACGCGGCCTTCTGCGCATCCGCAAGGAAATGGACCTCTTCTCCAACCTGCGGCCCGCCCAGTGCTTTGACGCGCTGGCCGATTTCTCCTCGCTCAAGCGCGATGTGGTGGCCGGGCTCGATATCATGATCGTGCGGGAACTGACGAGCGGGGTCTATTTCGGCGAACCGCGCGGCATTTTCACCGAAGGCAATGAACGCGTCGGCATCAACACCCAGCGCTATACTGAAAGCGAGATTGCCCGTGTTGCGCGCTCGGCATTTGAACTGGCCAAGCGCCGGGGGAACAAGGTCTGCTCGATGGAGAAGGCCAATGTGATGGAATCGGGCATCCTCTGGCGCGAAGTCGTCCAGAAGGTGCATGACGAGGAATACCCCGAGGTCGAGCTTTCCCACATGTATGCCGACGCGGGCGCGATGCAGCTTTGCCGCTGGCCAAAGCAGTTCGACGTCATCGTCACCGACAACCTCTTTGGCGATATCCTGTCGGATTGCGCGGCGATGCTGACCGGATCGCTCGGCATGCTGCCGTCGGCCTCGCTCGGCGCGCCGATGGTGAACGGTCGCCCCAAGGCGCTTTATGAACCCGTCCATGGGTCTGCCCCCGACATTGCCGGGCAGGGCAAGGCCAACCCGATCGCCTGTATCCTGTCGTTTGCGATGGCGCTTCGCTATTCCTTCGATCAGGGCGTCGAAGCCGACCGTCTGGAACGCGCGGTGGAGGCGGTTCTGGCAAAGGGTCTGCGCACGGCAGACCTTATGGGCCCAGAAGGCGGCAAGCCGGTTTCGACCAGCGAAATGGGTGACGCGATTGTTGCGGTGTTGAACGCAGACGCCGAATAGTCGCCGCGACGGGGCGTAGATCCGCGCTGTCCAACCGCCGAAAACAGGATCCTTAGCGACAAGGCGCTGCCCAAAAGGCGGCGCCTTTCGTTTTCAGGCCGGCGGTCAGTGCAAGAGGGTCAGTCGCCGTCCCGGAACTCAAGACCCATCTCGGAATAGCGTTCCTTTTCCTCCAGCCAGTTCGGCCGGACCTTGACCTGCAGGAACAGATGCACCGGACGGTCGAGGAATTCCATCAACTCGGCCCGTGCGGCCTGACCGACGGCCTTGATCGTCTCGCCCTTATGGCCAAGCACGATCCCCTTGTGCCCATCGCGGGCGACATAGACCAGCTGGTCTATCCGGGCAGACCCGTCGGGTTTGTCCTCCCACCGCTCGGTCTCGACCGTCAGCTGATAAGGCAGTTCCTCGTGCAGGCGAAGGGTCAGCTTTTCGCGCGTGATTTCAGCGGCGATCATGCGCAGCGGCAGGTCGGCGATCTGGTCCTCGGGGTAGAACCACTGGCCTTCGG
>NZ_JBARVQ010000736.1:0-9508 GCF_049646345.1 Albidovulum sp.
GAAGAGGCCTGGGCGGGCGACATCATCGGCATCCCGAACCACGGGCAACTCCGCATCGGCGACGCGCTGACGGAAGGCGAGGCTTTGCGGTTCACCGGCATCCCCAGTTTCGCGCCCGAACTGCTGCAATCGGTTCGTGCAGGTGATCCCCTGAAAGCGAAACATCTGGAAAAGGCGCTGATGCAGTTTGCCGAAGAGGGTGCCGCGAAGGTCTTCAAGCCCTCCATCGGCTCGGGCTTTATCGTCGGCGTGGTCGGGGCTTTGCAATTCGAGGTGCTGGCCAGCCGGATCGAGCTGGAATACTCGCTGCCTGTGCGGTTCGAATACTCGCAGTTCACCTCCGCCCGCTGGGTGACGGGGCCGAAATCGGATGTCGACAAGTTCGTCAATGCGAACAAGGGCCATATTGCCCATGACCATGACGGCGACATCGTGTATCTCACCCGACTGCAATGGGATATCGACCGGATCACCCGGGACCACCCCGAGCTGACGCTGAGTGCCACGAAAGAGATGATGATCTGATCCAACCGTCCGTAAGGTGGGTTTAAACCCACCTTACCTGTCAGTTCATCCGCTTTGTGCATCCCGTTCCGGCATCTCAGTAAGGTGGGTTTAAACCCACCTTACGCGCGTCTTCATCCGCTGATCCGCTGCCTGCGAAGCGCATCTCGACGTGCCCCACCCGGCCCGAGGCGATCTCGCGCGAGATGTGGAAGCGGACCCGCCAGTCGCGCAGGCGGCGTGCGAAGCTACGTTGCTGATCGTCGGATCGTTGCCCGCCGATATCCGACCCGAACTGACTGGCATCGTGCAGAACCGGCGCCGGGTTGAGAAAGCCGGGACGCAGCAGCCGGAACCCCATCGCCGCCTCGCGCCCGAAAAGCGCGTGATCGACCGGCACCTTCAGCCGCCGGAAGCGGTCATTCATCAGCCGTGCGCCCTCGGGCGTGATGACATAGCCGCAGGTTCCGAGGAAGGATGCGTGCATCCGATAAAGCCGCATCTCGTCCAGAACTGGCCCGATCGCCTCGCCCGCCGGAAAGCGGCGGCTTTTTTGCGGGCCGGGCCAGAATTCGAGCTTCAGCACGCCCATGTCATGCCGCCGCATAAGCCCCGCGAGATCGCAGGACATGAGCCTTCTGAAAACATCCGACAGGATCGCGTCATCCTCCAGCACCACGGCGGGCCGCCCGGCTTCGGCGATCTGTCGCCAGAGGCGCTGATGGGTCAGGGAGCAGGCAATATCGCCGCGTGTCGCCGGGAAAGCCCGCGCCTTAAGCCCCCGCCCGAAAGCGGGACGCAGTTCACGCCCGTCACCGGCATCAATCGCCTCGACCCGTTTCCAGTCCAACCCCAACCGGCCAAGCTGCGCCGCGATGCTGGCCAGCCGGTCAGGCCGCCGCGCAAGATTGATGACATGGATATCCAAGGCCAGCCTCTTTGTCCCTGCGGCCACCCTACCGACCCGTTATCGCCCCGGCAATTGACCTGATGCGCGATTTGCAGTAGGGCCCTTTCACCCACATCCGGTGGGTACCTGCCGGGGCGCCCGGAATTCGCGTCCCTTACCCTGCGGTCCGACACCGCAACATATGGACGCTGATGACAAAATTTACCGACCTGAAGCTGGACCCCAAGGTCCTCAAAGCCATTGCCGAAGCCGGCTTTGAAACCCCGACCCCGATCCAGGCTGGCGCGATCCCGCCCGCACTTGAGGGCAAGGATGTGCTGGGTATCGCCCAGACCGGGACCGGCAAGACCGCGTCCTTCACCCTGCCGATGATCACGCTGCTGGGCCGTGGCCGGGCGCGGGCGCGGATGCCGCGCTCCCTTGTGCTCGCGCCGACGCGGGAACTCGCCGCCCAGGTGGCCGAGAATTTCGACATCTATTCCAAACACACCAAGCTTACGAAAGCGCTTCTGATCGGCGGCGTCAGCTTTGGCGAACAGGACAAGCTGATCGACCGGGGCGTCGATGTGCTGATCGCCACGCCGGGCCGCCTGCTCGACCATTTCGAACGCGGCAAGCTTCTGTTGACCGGCGTGCAGATCATGGTGGTGGATGAGGCCGACCGGATGCTCGACATGGGCTTCATCCCGGATATCGAGCGTATCTTCCAGCTGACGCCCTTCACCCGCCAGACGCTGTTTTTCAGTGCCACGATGGCACCCGAGATTGAACGGATCACCAATACGTTCCTGCATGCCCCCGCCAAGATCGAGGTGGCGCGTCAGGCGACGACATCCGAGACGATCGAGCAGCGGCTTCTCGAAATCACGCCCGCCCGCAAGGACCAGAGCGCCAAGGCCAAGCGCGAACTCTTGCGCGCGGTGATCGAGGCGGAGGGTGCGGCCTGCACCAATGCGATCCTCTTTTGCAACCGCAAGACCGAGGTCGATATCCTCGCCAAGTCGCTGAAGAAATACGGCTTTGACGCGGCCCCGATCCATGGCGATCTGGATCAGAGCCAGCGGATGAAGACGCTCGACGGGTTCCGCGACGGCTCGCTTCGTTTCCTCGTCGCCTCGGACGTGGCGGCGCGGGGGCTCGACATCCCCGCCGTCTCCCATGTCTTCAACTTCGACGTGCCCTCCCATGCCGAGGATTATGTCCACCGCATCGGCCGCACCGGCCGCGCCGGTCGCAAGGGGGTTGCCGTCACGATCGCCACGCCGGGCGACAAGAAATACCTTGATGCGATCGAAGCGCTGGTCAAGAACCCGCTGCCGCGCGTCGAGGCACCCGAAGGCTTTGCCCTGTCCGAGGCGGCGCAGCGTGCGCCGCGCAAGGATGACAGCAAGGACAAGGGCCGTGGTGGGCGCAGCCCCCGTGACCGTGACGACCGCAAGCGTCGCCCGGTGAAGCCGCATGGCGAAGAGGCACCCATGGCGCCCCTGGAAACCTCGGCCCCCGTCGCCAGGCCCGAACCGAAGGAAGAGGTCCGGGCCGAGCGCAAGGCCGAGCCAAAGCCCGAACGCAAGGCCGAGCCCCGGCAGGACAAACGCGATGACCGTCGCGACACCCGCAAAGGTGGCGGACGCCGCGAGGATCGCGATTCGCCGGTCGTCGGCATGGGCGATCACGTTCCCGATTTCCTGGTACGCGGGCTGAAGTCCGAACAGGCCTGAACCTCAGTCGATGTAACTGTCGGCCCGTCGCCCTGCCCGTTCGTGATGAATGGGCAGCGTTCGACCATAAAGCTGCAATGTGCGTTCCGGTGCACCGACCATGCCCGGCTCCTCGACATAGGAAAAGATCGCCACATAGCGGCGGCGCGGCCCCTTGAGGGGGGCTACCCGGTGCAGCGAATAACGCCCCCGGAAGATCTGCAGATCGCCGGGTTCAAGGTTCAGCACCTTCACCTTGTCGGATGTACCGTCCAGCACCCGCGCCACCTCATCGAAATTCTCGTCCCCCTTGCGTATGCGCGGCGCATATTCGAAGGCACCACCCCTTTCCGCGTTCTGGATCGCCAGCGTCACGGTGAAATTGTTGGTGTCGAAATGCCAGGGAAAGCCTGCCCCCTCTTCGGCCATGTTGACGATCACATCGGCGAGCGGGTCGGCATAGCGGTGAAAGCGATCTTCCTGCAGGCAGTCCTGAATGAAGCGGTCGAAACCCGCGCCGTCATGGATTGTCCGCAAGGGGCCGTCCTGCGCAAAGTTGTCGGCCGGGATGAAGGCGTTCGAGCGGTCGAAGAACCGGCGTTTCGGGTGGTCCTCGGGCAGGGTCGGGTCGTCTTTGGTAAAATAGGCATTGGTGCGGTTGAAGCTGCGATGGCCCTTTTCGGCGACGCCCTCCGCCTCTGCCGCCAATGCGGTGATCCCGGCGGGGGTGAGGAAGCCCTTGACCACAGCGCAACCGTCGCGATCAAGCTCCGCCCGCACCCGCGCCACCAGAGCGTCGCGGCCCGGACCCGGCTGATGGATCGGGTGGTGTTCAAGGTCGATCAGATCATGCGCGCCATGGGGCATCGGGTCCTCCGGGGTATTCCCTGATGAGACCCGGCACCGAGCCATCCGTCTTGCCACTTTTCGACGTCGCCTATGTCGGATTTCGTCGCGACCGGGCCTGCGCCGGATCACCCGGCCCGGACCAGGACAGCAGCAAAGGCCCGCGTTACTCCGCGATCAGGCGGCTGGTGACGACGGTGACTTCGGGCTTTTTGCCGATCTCTTCCATCGCGACCTGCCTGACGATGCGCTTGACCGCTTCGGTGACCTTGTCGTCGTCGCGCAGGACCTTGTCGGCGGCCTTGTCGAAATACTCGTTCAGATCGGTCTCGATCAGATCGACGAGCGGCTGACCGCTCTTGGTCAGTTCCGAGATGCCCATCACCTCGACCCAGACTTCACCCAGGGGCTGATCTTCCTCATCAAGGATCAGGGTCGCCAGCACATGGCCGTTCAGCCCCATGCGGATGCGGTCACGTACGACGCCGTCCATCGCCCCGATCATGACCGACCCGTCAAGATAGATGCGGCCCGCCTCGATATATTCGACGACCTTCGGTTCATCGCCAGTCAGATCGACCACGGTGCCGTTGGTCGCGAGTTCCGCCGCCATCCCCTTGGAGATGCCGATCTTGCAATGTTCGCGCAGGTGGCGGTGTTCGCCGTGCATCGGCAGCAGGATCTTCGGGCGCAGCAACTCATGCACCGCCTCAAGATCCGGCCGGTTGGCATGGCCTGAAACGTGATAGAGCCCGTTCCGGTCATCGACCACATCGACACCCATTTCCGAAAACGCGTTCATCACCCGGATCACGCCGCGTTCATTGCCGGGGATGGTTTTCGAGGAAAATAGGAAGGTATCGCCCTCTTTCATCTCCAGCCCCAGATATTTGCCGCGCGCAAGCTGGGCCGAAGCCGCCCGGCGTTCGCCCTGTGATCCGGTGACGATCAGCATGAGGTTGCCACGCGGCACCTCCACCGCCTCTTCGGGCTGGATGATCGCCGGAAAGTCGGTCAGCACCCCGGTTTCAACCGCTGCCGTGATCATCTTCTTCATCGCCCGGCCCAGCATGCAGACCGACCGGCCTGCCGCAGTCCCCGCCTCGGCCAGCGTCTTCAGCCGCGCCACGTTGGAAGCAAAGGTGGTCGCGACCACCATACCGTCCAGACCAGCGATCAACTCGGTCAGCGGCTCGGCCAGGGTCGCCTCGGACCGGCCCGGCTGGGGGGAAAAGACATTGGTCGAATCGCAGGTCAGCACCTTGACCCCATCACCTTCCTTGGCAATGGCGTGCCATTCCTCGGGGTTGAACGGTTCGCCGACGATCGGTGTGCCGTCCAGCTTGAAATCGCCGGTATGGACAACCCGCCCCGCCGGTGTGTCGATGACCAGAGCCGAGCTTTCGGGGATCGAATGGCTGACCGGTACGAACTGCACCCGGAACGGGCCCACCTCGACCACTTCGGGGCGGGGTTTGACCACCTTGATCACGTCGAGGGGGTTGCCCCTCTCCTCCATCTTCAGCGTGGCGAGTGCCGCGGTGAAGGCACGGGCATAGACCGGGGCCTTGATCTGCGGCCAGAGATGGCCAAGTGCGCCAAGATGGTCCTCATGCGCATGGGTGATAAAGATCGCCTCAACCCGGGCCGCATTCTCGGCCAGCCATGCGGTGTCGGCCATGATCAGGTCGACGCCCGGCGTCGTATCCATGTCGGGGAAGGTCACGCCCAGATCGACGACGATCAGCCGTTCCTGATCGGCGGGGCCATAGCCATAGACATAGGCGTTCATGCCAATCTCGCCAGCGCCGCCAAGCGGCAGATAGATCAGGCGGTCTTTCGTGCTCATATGGTCCCCAGTTCCTTATTGTGGCGGTGGATCAGTACCAGCCCGTGCAATGTCAGGTCATCCTCGACACTATCGAAGATATCGGTGCCCTGATCAAACAGCGGCGCGAGGCCGCCTGTCGCGATAACTTTCATCGGCCGTTCCCGTTCGATCCGTATCTGACGGACGATGCCTTCAACAAGGCCGACATAGCCCCAGTAGATGCCCGATTGCATACAGGCAACCGTATTTGTGCCGATGGCGGTCTGCGGTTTGGTCACATCGACATGCGGCAAGGCGGCGGCGGACATGTGCAGGGCCTCAAGCGAGGTATTGACGCCCGGTGAGATCACGCCGCCGATATAGGCGCCATCGGTATCGACCACGTCAAAGGTCGTCGCGGTGCCGAAATCGACAATGATGATATCACCGCCATGGCGGTCAAAGCCTGAAGCCGTATTGACGAGCCGGTCGGGGCCGACGGTCGTGCCCTGATCAACCCGCGCCGCGACCGGCAGCGCGCATTCGGGCTTGCCGACGACGAGCGGGCGGCATTTGAAATAGCGATCGCAAAGGACGCGCAGGTTGAAGACCACACGCGGCACGGTCGAGGAGATGACGCAGGCGTCAATATCGACCGGGACCTTGTGATGCTGCATCAGGGTCGAGAACCAGACATAGTACTGGTCCGCCGTGCGCTGATGTTCGGTCGCGGTGCGGAGCGTGCAGCGGAACTCTTTCCCGTCCCAGACGGAAAAGACGGTATTGGTATTGCCACAATCGATGCAAAGAAGCATGGGCGGGCCTTTCAGAAAAAGACGTCGGCAGCGGGGATGTGCCGCCTGCCTTGGGATGTGGCAAGGACCAGTTCGCCATCCTCGGCGATGGTTTCGAACGTGCCCTCAACGGTTTCACCCGGCAGGCGCGCCTTGATCACCTGGCCAAGCCGTGCCGCGCGGGCCAGCCAGGCGGTGCGGACCGGGCCGAAGCCGTAGGTTACCAGTTGCGCCTCCCACCGGGCGAAGGCGTTCGCGAGGAAGGGCAGGAACTCTTCGGGGGCAATGCAGATGCCGGTTTCGCCCTGAACCGAGACCGGGGGCAGCGCGCCTTCCTCCACCGCCTCTTTCGGCGGGGCGGCGATCAGGTTGACGCCGATGCCGATGGCAAGGTGGCTGACCTGCCCGGCAGCCCCTGCGCTTTCCAGAAGGATGCCCGCGACCTTGCCGCCATTCAGCAGCACATCGTTCGGCCATTTGAGTGTGATCGTCGCACCCGGCCCGCAGACGGTTTCCAGCGCGTCAGCCAGAGCCAGTGCCGCCACGAAGCTGCGAAGCGCGGCCTTCGCCGGATCACCATTTGGCCGCATGACCAACGTCGCCGCGAAATTGCCCTCGGGGCTGACCCAGGCCCGGCCCCGCCGCCCCCGCGCCGAGGTCTGACGGCGGGCGAGGATCCAGGTCGGCTGGGTCAGACCGGGCGCGAGCCTTTGCGCCTCGGAATTGGTGCTGTCGACCTCACCCAGAACATGCCGGGCCACACCGTCGGGCCAGGCCGATGGATCAGACCGCTCAGCGGACAAGGGTCTCGGCCGCTGCCGCCGCCGCGCCTTCAACGCCCATCAGATTGACGACGCCCAGAACCATGATCAGTGCCGAGGCCATCAGGAGCAGCCATTGAGACGGCACCATGCGGTTGTCGAGCGGATCGGTCTCGGTCCCGAAATACATGTAGTAAACGATGCGCAGGTAGTAGAAGGCGCCGATGACAGAGGCCACCGCACCGGCCAGCGCCAGAAGAACCATATCGGCATTCACCGCCGCCAGCAGCACACCGTATTTCGCGAAAAAGCCCAGCATCGGCGGCACACCGGCAAGGCTGAACAATAGGACCAGCATCGCCAACGCCTTGACCGGCGCCTGCTTGGAATAAAGGTTCAGCGCGTCGATATCGGTGACAGGCGTCCCGTCGCGTTCCATCGAGAGAATGAAGGCGAAGGTGCCCACATTCATCGTCACATAGACCGCCATATAGATCAGCATCGCCTGCACACCGGCCTGCGTGCCCGCAGCCAGCCCCACCAGCGCAAAGCCCATATGGGCGATCGAGGAATATGCCATCAGCCGCTTGATGTTGCGCTGACCGATCGCGGCGATGGCGCCGACGAACATCGACAGGGCCGCGATCAGGGCGATCACCTGGCTCCAGTCGCTGACCGCCGCCCCGAACGCGTCATGCACAAGCCGCGCGAAGAGCGCCATTGCCGCAACCTTAGGGGCCGTTGCGAAGAAGGCGGTGACCGGCGTGGGCGAGCCTTCATAAACATCCGGCGTCCACATATGGAACGGCACGGCGGATACCTTGAAGGCAAGGCCGGTGATCATGAAGACCAGACCGAACAGCAGACCGACAGAGACATGGCCGCCGTGAATGGTCTCGATAATCCCGGCGAAAAGCGTGGTGCCGGTGAAGCCATAGGTCAGCGAGGCACCGTAAAGCAGAAGACCCGACGAGAGAGCCCCAAGGACAAAGTATTTCAGCCCGGCTTCCGTCGATTTCACCGAGTCACGGCGCAAAGACGCCACGACATAGAGCGACAGTGACTGCAGTTCGAGCCCCATATAGAGCGACATCAGATCGCCCGCCGAGACCATCACCATCATGCCGACGACGGCAAAGGCCACCAGCAGCGGGAATTCGAACCGGGCAAGGCCGCGGCGCGCCATGTAGTCCTGGCTCATCGCCAGTACGGCGGCGGCGGAAAGAAGCACCGTCACCTTGGCATAACGTGAAAACGCGTCGTCGTTGAACATGCCGCCAAAGGCCATCACATCGCCCGGCGCCGAGAGGCCGATCCAGGCGGCAATGGCGACAAAGACGCCGGCCGTCGCCCAGGTCAGCGTGCCGGTCAGCTCGTCCTTGCCGGTATAGACCGCCCCGATCAGCGCGGCCATGGCATAGAGAACCAGAACCACTTCGGGCAGGATGGCGGAGAAATCAGCGGAAATCATCGCGGGTCAATCCTTCAGTGGCTGGCCACCTGCATCCCCGCATCGGCGGGAATGGCGGCGTGGTAGTCGGAGACAAGGGCTTCGACCGAGGGGCCGATCATATCGGTCACAAGGCTCGGATAGACGCCCAGAAGCAGGGTCATGGCGATCAGCGGCGCAAAGATCGCCTTTTCACGGGTTGTCATGTCGGTGATCGTCTTCAGGCTTTCCTTGATCAGGTCGCCAAAGACGACCCGGCGGTAGAGCCAGAGCGCATAGGCCGCCGACAGGATCACACCCGAGGTCGCCACAAGCGCCACCCAGGTATTGACCTGGAAGATGCCCATCAGCGTCAGGAATTCACCAACGAAACCGGACGTGCCCGGCAGGCCGACATTGGCCATGGTGAAGAACATAAAGATCAGCGCATAGGCGGGCATCCGGTTCACAAGGCCGCCATAGGCGTCAATCTCACGGGTATGCATGCGGTCATAGATGACGCCGACACAAAGGAAGAGCGCGCCGGAGATGAAGCCATGGCTCAGCATCTGGAAGATGGCCCCATCGATGCCCTGCTGGTTCGCGGCAAAGATGCCCATCGTGACGTAGCCCATATGCGCGACCGAGGAATAGGCGATCAGCTTTTTCATGTCGGACTGCGCCAGCGCCACCAGCGAGGTGTAGACGATGGCGATGGCTGACATCCAGAGGACAAGGCCCGCAAGCAGGTCCGAGG
>NZ_JBARVQ010000737.1:0-4164 GCF_049646345.1 Albidovulum sp.
GTGCAGGACCGCTGGGGCCGCACGGTCTATCGCCACGATCAGCGGAGCTGCGATGATTGCAAACTGGCGAGCCTCGGTCCCGGCGCGGCCCCGCGTATCGCCTCGAACCGCGAACGGGTGATGGATGCGGTGACCGCCTATCAGCTTACGTCGATGCTGCAGGGCGTTGTGCAACGCGGCTCGGGCTCGGGCGTGCGCCTGCCGGTGCCGACAGGGGGCAAGACCGGGACGACCAATGACGCCAAGGATGTGTGGTTCATCGGCTTTACGTCAAATATCGTGGCGGGCTGCTACATGGGCTATGACCAGCCCCGCTCGCTCGGTCGCGGTGCCTATGGCGGTACGCTCTGTGTGCCGGTCTTCAACGCCTTCATGAAGGACGCAGTGAAGAAATACGGCGGGTCCGATTTCAAGGTGCCCACGGGCGGCCATTTCATCAAGATCAACCGCTTTACAGGCGAGCGTCTTCCGGATGATGTCAGCGGCGATTTCGTTCAGGCCGAGTTCTTCCGGGATGGCGAGATTCCGATCTTCGGCATCGGCGCGATGGTCGATGGCGGGTTCGCCATGGGCCAGAACCTGCCGCTTTTCGCCTATGGCGAAAGCGGCGGGGATGAAGGCGGCACAACCGTGACCACGTCGAGTGGGCAGACAAAGGTCATTCCGAAGAAGGCGGATTTCGGCACGTTGAGTTCCGGCGGGCTTTACTGATCCCTGCGGGTTCCGGCGGGCGGATCGGTATGACCGGGCTGCCTTATGGGCACTTCCATGCGGCGACATCTTCGGCCGTATAAGGATAGCGCGTGGCCTCCATGACTTCCGGAACCTGTGTGTCGTCGTATTTCTCGATGGTCCATTCCCAGACAGGTTTTCCGGTCTGATCGACCTCAAGCGCGTGGCCGGCCCGCGCTTCAGTCAGCAGCATGTTGCCATTGGGCAATTGCTGCCACTTGCCGGACCATTTCGTGTAAAAATCCGGCGAGGCGTCAGTCGGGAACAGAACCTTGCGCTCTCCGGTATGCGGGCGGACCGCCTTGATACGCGTTCCGCCGAGGATTTTGCCGGTTTCGGTGCGGTCGAAGTTGTTGTCGAAAATGCCTATCCAGCCGTCGCCGATAAAATCCGGGTCATGCTGGAAGAGAGTGTCGGATGTGGTGTGCCATTTGACCTGGTAGGTTTCCGGGTCAAGAACCGCCACCATATGGATATCCCGCATCGACACCAGAATGTCGCCCGCATTGAAGAGCGGGTATTCATCGGCCATCTCGGGCGAGAGCGGTTCGACATCATTGAGGTGGAAGATATCACCGTCGCGCCGCTTGATCATGCGCATCACCACCTCTTGCAGCCCGGACCGGTCGAGCGCTTCGATGGAACTGATGGAGCGCAGAACCTCTCCGTCCGGGCTGAGCTGAACAAAAAGATCCTCATGCACGGGGTAGGCCAGCGCGGATGCGATTTTCTCATCCCGCCCATCGCGGCTGTCCAGCTTGCGGTTGCCTGACACCCAGATCGTGCCGTCCGCGGCGACCGAAACCGAATGATGCGGTCTGAGGTCTGAATGGGTCCACAACACATCACCGCAGGCCGAAATCTTTGCCAGACCGATGAAGGAGTAATTCGCCAGAATGTCGCCGTTCGGATAGAGGTAAGAGCCGTGCATGTAAGGGTATTTGACCCGGGTATCGAAGATCTCCTTGGGATCGGCGCCCCAACGATGCAGGACATTGCCATCGATATCGATCAGCCGCGCACCGCCATGCCAGCCGAATTCGGGAAAGTGCGAGGTGATGAAGGTCGTGCCCGGCGCCACCGCCGCGCGGTCATGAATGCGCGTACCCGCATAGTCATATCTGGCGCGCATAAGCCGCGAAGGTTCATCCGACAGCGATTTCACCTGCCCGACAGCCCATTGAAACAGCGAATAGGGTGGCAGGTTGAAATACGCGAAACCGAGACCGGCTGAAAATACGATGGCAAGAAGCGAAATTCCGGAAATCCAGGCCGCGGCGCGATCAAACATATATGTACTACTTTGTTGAGACGGTTCTGATCCACAACGAATAAAGGATCGCCAAGGGCGGTCAAGTATCCTGCGTCGCCGGTATTGGTGCCCCATGCTTGCCGAAGAGGACGGCGGTTGGTATCAGGTCCGCGCAACAACAGACGGAATCCCTGACAATGCGTGCCGAGATGGAGAACATTGCCGAGGCGATTGGAAAATCGCTCAAGCTTCTTGGTCAGCGCCTTGACTGGGAGACCGCACCGCATCGTCTGGAAGAGATGAATGCGATGATCGAGGACGGTGATCTCTGGTCCGATCCGGCCCGGGCGCAAAAGCTGATGCGCGACCGGCAGATGCTGATGGACGCGATCGAGACCTACCGCAAGGTCGAGCGTGAGCTGAAGGACAATGTCGAACTGATCGAGCTGGGCGAGATCGAGGACGACAAGGATATCGTCGCCGAGGCTGAAGGATCACTGAGGGCGCTCAAGGAATTCGCCGAAGCAAAAGAGCTGGAAGCGCTGCTGGACGGTGAGGCGGACGGCAATGACACCTTCCTGGAGATCAATGCGGGTGCCGGCGGGACCGAGGCCTGTGACTGGGCGCAGATGTTGCAGCGGATGTATGTCCGCTGGGCCGAGCAGCGCGGCTTTACGGTTGAGCTGCAATCGGAAGAGCCCGGGACCGAGGCCGGGATCAAATCCTGCGCCTACAAGATTTCGGGGCAGAATGCCTATGGCTGGCTGAAATCAGAAAGCGGCGTGCACCGGCTTGTGCGCATTTCGCCCTTCGGCAAGGGGACACGTGAAACCTCATTTGCATCGGTCTGGGTCTATCCCGTTGTCGACGACAATATCGAGATTGAGGTGGCACCGAACGACATCCGCATCGACACCTACCGGTCCTCGGGTGCCGGTGGACAGCACGTCAATACAACCGACTCGGCCGTGCGGATCACCCACGTCCCGACCGGGATTGTCGTGACCTCGTCGGAGAAGTCACAGCACCAGAACCGCGATATCGCGATGAAGGCGTTGAAATCGCGGCTGTATCAGATGGAGCTGGACCGGCGGAATGCCGCGATCAACGCCCAGCATGAGGCCAAGGGGTCGGCAGGCTGGGGCAACCAGATCCGGTCCTATGTGCTGCAGCCTTATCAGATGGTTAAGGATCTGCGCACCAGCCATGAGACGTCGGATACCCAAGGTGTGCTTGACGGCGATCTTGACGCCTTCATGGCCGCGACTTTGGCGATGGATGTGGCAGGGAAAAGCCGCGCCGAGGCGCAGGCGGACGACTGATCCTACGGCGGCCTTAAATTTTCTTCGAAAATTTGTCGATTTTTCGAAGAAAAATCGTGTCTTCCTGTTTGCTTGCGTCAGACCCGCGTTGTCCTCTAGCCTGACATGGCGCGCGAGAAAGGGGGACCATGTCGGAACATGATCGGGGGCCTGATCCCCTGCCGGATATTGGCGGCGTCGCTGTCTCCGATATCTCAGAAGTCCTGAAACTTGGTTGGCGGGATTTCCTGCGCGCGCCGCTTTTCGGGATCTTCTTCAGCGCTGTCTATGTCGCGGGCGGGCTGCTGTTGTGGAAGATCTACGGGCTCGCCGGGCAGCAATGGTGGCTGGCGCCGGTCGCTGTCGGCTTTCCCCTGCTTGCACCCTTTGCCGCCGTCGGCCTTTACGAGGTCAGCCGGAGGATCGAACAGGGATCGCCTTTGTCCTGGCGGGACGTGCTGGGTGTGGTTTTCGCCCAGAAGGACCGCCAGATTCCGGCCATGGCCGCAGTGATCATCGTCCTTTTTCTGTTCTGGGTCTTCGTGGCGCACGCACTTTTTGCGCTCTTCATGGGGCTTCGGGCCTTTACCGCGGGAACCGATCTCGTCTCGCTCTTCCTTCAGGGCAATGGGCCGTTGATGCTGTTGATCGGCGGCACAATCGGGGCCGGATTTGCCGGGGTGCTCTTTTCGGTAACTGTCGCCGGATTGCCCTTGTTGCTTGAACGGGAGGTCGACTTCGTCACGGCGATGATCCATTCGACCCGCGCCGTGATCGCCAATCTGCGGCCGATGCTGATCTGGGGCGCGGTGATTGCGCTGCTGCTGTTTGCGGGGATGGTGCCGATGTTCCTCGGGCTGTTCATCGTCCTGCCGGTTC
>NZ_JBARVQ010000738.1:0-4492 GCF_049646345.1 Albidovulum sp.
TCCCCGCCCGCGTGTCGGTCGCCAGAACGAACCACATGTTCAGACGGTGGGTGCGTTCATAATTATGCGCGACCTCGGGATGGGTATTGACCAAAGTCACGACCGCATCGAAGCGGTCTGGCGGCACCGCCATAGCGCAGAGGCAGAAGGCCCCGCCCATCGCCTCGGCATCGAAGAAGGGGCCGAAGCGGGTGATGGCACCCTCTTCGCGCAAGTTCTGGATGCGGGCGATCAGGTCGGTTTCCGAAAGGCCCAGCGGCTTTCCGGCATCGGCGAAGGGGCGTGGGGTCAGGGGAAACCCCTCCTGCAGCGCGTTCAGGATCGCCCGGTCGGTCACATCCAATGCATCCGGGGGCAGAACCTCGCGTCTCATGCGGCCTCCGCCTTCAAAAGCGCGCCGGTCTGTTTGAAGCAGCGGGTGGAAAAGAGCGCGCGGTGGCTGGCACCGGCAAGTTCCGGCAGGGCGGCGGCCTCGGTGAGGATCGACAGTGCTTCGGACCGGCTGCGGGCGTGGATCATCGAATAGAGCGGATAGTCCCAGATGCCGGGCACGGTCAGGCGGCGATAGCAAAGCGTGACCCCCCGGTGGCGGGCGAGCGCCGGGCCAGCCGTGTCAATACGGTCCTCCGGCAAGGACCAGACCACCATCGCATTTGCGGACCAGCCGATCGCGCGGTGGCGGACGATGACGCCGATGCGGGTCAGAAGGCCCGCGTCTGACAGGGCGGCGATGCGCGCGATCACGTCACCTTCCTTGCGCGACAACCCCTGCGCAACGGATCGGAACGGGCACGGGATCAGCGGCAGACCTGCGGTCAGTGCCTGAAGGATCGGGCGGTCGGTGTCCTGTAACGCTGTCCGGTCCACCGCCCTCGATTCCGACATTTCCTGCCGCGCGCCGGGCGACAGGCGGAAGCCAAGGTCGATGTTGAAGGGGCGGACGAGCCGCAGATCGAGGACCTTCAGACGGGTGCGCTGACCGATCCGCGCCAGCGTGGCTTCAAGTGCCGTGACATCGGGAGCGGTGGCGACGAACCACAGGTTCCAGTCGTCTTCGCGCAGATAGGAATGGTTGACGCCCCGTTCCGCGCCGACCACGGCGGCAACCTCCTCAATCCGGCCCTCAGGCACCGCCATGGCGGCGAGTGTGGAGGCCCCCGCCGTATTCGGCCGGACCGTCGCGCCCACGCGGGAGACCATGCCGCGCGCATGCAACTGTTCCAGCCGCTGGATCACCTCGGCCTCATCCACGTCCAGAACCTCGCCCATCGCGGCGAAGGGGCGCGGGACGAGCGGCAGATCGCGCTGGAAATCGTCCAGAAGGCGGCGGTCGACGGGGTCGAGACGGTCGAGCATGGTCAAAGCCCCGTCCGGTGTGCGCGCGCGGTGAAAAAGATGCCCGAGGGGCTGTCGGCAGCGATCTCGCCCAGCCGCTCGAAGGTGCGGGTGTCGTAGATCGCGACCATGTTGTCGTCACGGGCCGAGATCCAGACCTCTGCCCCCCGCGGCGCGAATTCCATATGCAGGACGGCGGCACCGGGGGTCAGGGTCTTGACCACCTCATGCGTGCGGCTGTCGATCACCTGTACGGTGTCATTGAGCGGTGTCGCGAAGTTCACCCAGACGTAAGGCGAGGCGGGCTGGGCGATGATGAAGACCGGCTGCCCGTGGGTCTTTGTGCGGGCAACCTCTGCCAGGGTGTTCCGGTCGACCCAGAGGAGTTCATGCTGGCCCACTGCGGGCAGGACATACTGGCCTTCGGTAAAGGCCCAACCCTGAAGATGGGGCATCTTGTACACCGGCAGGTCGTCTTCGGTCTTGCCGTAATCCTTCAGGAACCGCACCGGCTGCGGCACCTCATCCCAAAGGTCGATGGCGGTCACGCCCTTTTCGCCGAAAAGCCCGATGAGATAGGTATGCGCATCCTCCGTCAGCACCGCGTCGAACGGGTTCGCGCCGACATCGCCGAGCTTGGTCAGCTTCATCCCGGGGCCGGAGAAATCGGCGATGAAGGCCTCGCCCGTCTCCCAGGTCGCCCAGGCAAAGCGGCGGCCGGGCACATCGACAAGACCGATGGTCTTGGCGCCTGTCGGGATGTCGGCGATCTGGTCGAGCGTCTCGGCATCAAAGACCTTCACGCCGCCCGGTTCATAGTTCGACACGGCGATCAGCTTGCCATCGTCAGAGATTGCGCCGCCGATGGAATTGCCGCCCTGCACGATGCGCCTGGCGATGGTGCGGGTGAGCATGTCGATCTTGGTCAGCCCTCCGTCACGGCCGAACACGAAGGCAAAGCGTTCGTCGGGGCTGTAGGTCAGCGCGGCGTGGCTGAGGTCGCCCAGGCCATCGATCCGGCCGATGGCGGCACGGTCGGAGCGGTCCACCACCAGAACCGACCCGGTGCCGCGCTCAACGACAAGCCCCAGATCACCGGTTGCGCAGCAGGGCTCGCCTGCCCAGATGGGGTTCGCAACGCTCAGCATCAGGGCGGCGATCAGCGCCTTCATTTCGGGCTTCCTTTCAGGTAGCGGGCAATCCACAGGGCCTCGTCCTCGCTCAGGACCGGCCGCCAGCGCGGCATCGCCGTGCCGGGTACCCCGTCGAGAATGATCAGGGCCAGGCCCTCGGGCTCGGCATGGGCCAGGACGTCGGGCGTGAGGGCGGAACCGAGGCCGCCCTTCATCGTCAGCCCGTGGCATGACCCGCAATCCTGAATGACCATGTGTTCCAGCTTCTCGGCCCGGTCCGGGCTGACCTCTGCCATCGCGGGCAGGCTCAGCATCAGGAGGGCCGTAAGGCTACGCATAGGCCGCCATCCCGGCACCATCGCAACTCAGCGCATCGGCCAGCGCGATGCTGTCGTAAAGCGAGACGACATGGCCGATCACGAACAGCACCGGCGCGTCCGGTTCGGCGGCGGCGACATCGGCGGCGATGCCGCCAAGGGTCGAAAGAATGCGGCGCTCGCGCGGGGTTGTCGCCGAGCTGACCGCCATCACCGGCAGCGTTGACGGCACGCCGTGGCGCATCAGTTGAAAGGCGATCTCGGCGATGTTCGCGGTGCCCATATAGATCACCAGCGTCGTGTCCCCGGATGCCAGTGAAGCCCAGTTGAGGTCCAGCCGCGCATCCTTCGCCCGGTGGCCGGTGACATAACGCACGCCGGTTGCCAGACCCCGGTGGGTCAGCGGCACCCCGGTCGAGGATGCCGCACCTTGGGCGGCGGTGATGCCGGGCACATAGCTGACCGAAACCCCGGCCTCGCGCAGAACCTCGGCCTCTTCCGAGCCGCGGGCGAAGATCAAGGGATCGCCGCCCTTCAGCCGCACGACCGTTTGCCCGTCGCGGGCCAGTTCGACCAGAAGCGCATTGATCCGGTCCTGCGTCACCTTGTGACAGCCCGGCATCTTGCCGACATCGATCCGGCGGATGCTGTCGGGGACCAGCGCCATGATCTCGTCCGATACCAGCCGGTCAAAGACCACCACATCGGCGGATTGCATCAGCCGAAGCGCCTTGAGCGTCAGAAGCTCAGGATCGCCCGGACCCGCGCCGATGAGGAAGACTTTGCCTGAACTGAGGTCTTTCATGGGAAAACACCCGGACTGAAGAGGACGGGCAGAGGGGCGAGGGAACGCATGATCCCTCTGCCCGTCCAGTTTCTTGTCAGTAGATGTCGTCGCGGGTGTTCAGAACGTTGAACTTGCCCGTCGGCGTCACCAGACGCGGGTCCTTGATGACCTTCTTCAGTTCAAGCGTCTTGTCGTCGACGACGACGATGGCGCTTTCCTGTTCCTTGCCGTTCCAGACCGAGAACCAGACCTCTGTGCCTTCCTTGTTGAATTCCGGCTGAACGACACGCGGCTGGCCTTCGGCAATGCCGGCCCATTCGCCGATCGGAAGAGTCGTGAATTCCGGATCGACATCGGGATCGCCACCCATCGCGGTGATGTCGAACACGGCCACTGAAGCCGAAACCTCGGCATCTGGGTTGAGCGGCGCATCGACATAGAGATGGGTCGAGTTCGGATGGGTCTTGATGAAGAGCGACCCGCCGCCAAGGGCATAGAAGCTGTCGACCACCTTCCAGGCCTGATCCGGATGGCCTTCCGGGTCGGTCCCGATCAGCGCCACGCTTTCATCGCCAAGGTGCGACGTCGACCAGACCGGACCATAGACCGGGTGGCTGAAGTTCGCGCCGCGACCCGGATGCGGTGTCTCACCCCCGGTTTCGATCAGCGCCGTCAGCTTGTCTTCCTTGGTGTCCACGACCGCGATCTTGCCGCGGGCGTTGGCCGCCACGAGGAAGTAGCGCTTTGTGCTGTCGAAGCCGCCGTCATGCAGGAAGCGTTCCGCCTCGATCTCGACCGTCTTGAGGTTCTTCAGGTCGGTGTAGTCGACAAACAGAATCTTGCCCGTTTCCTTCACGTTCACGATGAATTCGGGGTTGTAATGCGACGACAGGATCGACGCCACGCGGGGTTCCGGGTGA
>NZ_JBARVQ010000739.1:0-6377 GCF_049646345.1 Albidovulum sp.
GCCCAATGCCCTGTCGCCGATCTTGACTGTGATCGCCCTGAACCTCAGCTATATGGTCTCGGGTGTGATCATCGTCGAAACCGTATTTGGCGTCCCGGGCCTGACCCGTCTGCTGGTAGATGGCGTCACACTGCGGGACATCCCGCTGATCCAGGCCTGCGCCATGATCTTCGGCGCCGTCTATATCCTTCTGAACCTGCTGGCTGATGTCCTGTCCATCATGGCCAATCCGCGCCTGAGGTACCCTAAATGAGCGACGCAACGGAATTGCCCACACCGCGCGCTTCGGTCTTTGCTGGCCTGCGCCTGACCTGGACCGCCACCATCGCCGGCCTTGTCCTGCTGTTTTGGCTGATCCTTGCCCTGTTCGGGCCATGGATCGCCCCCCATGGCGAGGCCGAGATTATCTCGGGCACAACCTTTGCACCAATTGGCGAAGGCGGACTGTTGGGAACAGACAAACTCGGGCGCGACGTCTTCTCGCGCCTGATCTATGGGGTGCGCACCACGCTTCTGCTTGCGCTGATAACGACAGTGATCTCCTTTGCCTTCGGCGTGACACTGGGTTTTGCCGCCGCGATCCTTAAGGGCTGGTTCGACATCGTCGTCAGTCGCATAGTCGAGGCCTTCATGGCCTTCCCCTCAACCTTGCTGGCCCTCGTGGTGATCGGCGCATTCGGGACCTCGATCACGGTTCTGGTGCTCACGGTCGGATTGGTGCTTTCGACCAGCGTCTTCCGGGTGTCGCGGGCACTTGGCTATGACATCGGCGTGATGGATTTTGTCGAGGCGGCCCGCGCCCGCGGCGAAGGCACCTGGTGGATCCTGACACGCGAGATCCTGCCAAACTCCATGGCCCCACTGATCGCCGAGTTCGGCCTGCGCTTCACGTTTTCCATCCTGTTCCTGTCGGGTCTGTCCTTTCTTGGCCTCGGCGTTCAGGAACCCGCCGCTGACTGGGGGTTGATGGTGCAGGAAAACGTCGGCGGGCTGTTCCTAGGCTCCTCCGCTGCGCTGATCCCAGCCGCCTGCATAGCCTCGCTGACCGTGGCCATGAATCTGCTTGTCGACTGGTTCCAGCAGCGCCAGCAAGGCGAAACCGTTCTGGAGAAGATCGACCAATGAGCGATATCTTGACAATCAAGAACCTGCGCGTCGAGGGGCGGCCGCCCGGGGGCGCCTACGTCCCGATCGTCAAGGGTGTGTCGCTGAACGTGGCCAAGGGTGAAGTTCTGGCTTTGATCGGCGAAAGCGGGTCAGGTAAATCCACGATCTCGCTGGCGTCGATGGGCTTTGCCCGTCCCGGCTGCCGCATCGCGGGGGGCGAGGTCTGGCTGAACGGGCGCGACATCATGAAACTGTCGCCGCATGAGCGCCATGCTCTGCGCGGTGACGAAGTGTCCTACGTCGCGCAATCGGCGGCGGCCAGCTTCAACCCGGCGCTGCGCATCGGTAAGCAGGTGATCGAGTCGCCGCTCTGGCATGGCGCCGGTGACGCTGCCACCCTGACCGCCACCGCCGTCGACCTTTACCGCAAGCTGGATTTGCCAAACCCCGAAACCGTCGGCGACAAGTTCCCGCACCAGGTCTCGGGCGGGCAGTTGCAGCGCCTTATGGCAGCCATGGCCATGTCCTGCGGCCCGGACCTGCTGATTCTTGATGAGCCTACCACCGCGCTGGACGTGACCACACAGATCGAGGTGCTGAAAGCCTTCAAGGACATCATCCGCGATCAGGGTACGGCGGCGATCTATGTGACCCATGACCTGGCGGTCGTGGCACAGGTGGCGGACCGGATCCTTGTGCTGAAGAACGGTGAAATGGTCGAGGAAGGGCCAACCGCCCAAGTCTTGCACTATCCGCAACATGAATACACCCGCACGCTGATGGATGCCGTCCGGCCCGCGCCGCATCTGGTCGACCACGTTGATGCAAGTGCCGCGAAAGCGCCTGTAATCTCTGCGCGAAACATCACGGCAGGCTACGGGGCGGTGACCATCCTGTCGGATGTATCAGTTGATGTCCCTGCGGCATCGGTTGTGGGGGTGATTGGTGAAAGCGGCTGCGGGAAAAGCACGCTGGCGCGAGTCGTCGCCGGCCTGACGCCGCTGCGCGAGGGAGAAATCAAGCTCGATGGGAAGGTTGCCGCTCCCAGCGTGAAGGATCGTCCCCGCGATGCGCTCAAGGATTGCCAGATCGTGTTCCAGATGGCCGATACCGCGCTGAACCCGCGCCAGCGGATTGGTGATATCCTGGGCCGCCCGCTGGAGTTCTATCAGGGCCTCAAGGGGCGCGCACGGGCCGACAAGGTCGGCGATCTGCTGGAACTGGTCGACCTGCCGCGTAGCTTTGCTTCGCGTTTCCCGGGCGAATTGTCGGGAGGGCAGAAGCAGCGGGTCAACCTTGCCCGCGCGTTGGCCGCCGACCCCAAGGTGATACTATGCGACGAGGTCACCTCGGCGCTGGATACCGTGGTCGCGGCAGGGGTAATTGAGCTTCTGAAGTCGCTCAAGGACAAACTGGGCGTCGCATATATGTTCATCAGCCATGACCTTTCAACCGTTGCCTCCTTCGCGGATGAGGTGGTGGTGCTCTACGCCGGGCGTGTGGTCGAAAAGGGACCGTCGAAAGCCGTCTTCAGCCCGCCGTTCCATCCTTATACCAAACTGCTTCTCTCCTCGGTCCCCGAGATGCGGCAAGGCTGGCTGGAAAGCGTGGCCGACACCGGAGAGGCCAAAGCCGCCAGCGCCGGCAGTGTCGTCATCGGTGCTAAAGGTTGTCCCTTTGCCAATCGCTGTACCCATGCAATAGTCGGGACATGCGATATCGTGACACCTCCTGTTCGATCCCTGCCAGGCGGCTTGGAAATTGCCTGCCATTTGCCGATCGAAGACATGCCCTAGTTGTGCATCGGACTCGGGAGAACGGTACCGTCGTCCAAAGCTATTAAGAAACAAACGAATTGTAGGAAGACCAATCATCAAGAAAACTGACAGGAGGAACGACAATGAATCTTAGGCCTGACCCGACATTCCACGCCACGCCCAAACTGGCGATGGAGGCCCCGGCAGAAAAGCTGGCCTTTACGCTGATGCTCAGCCCCGATGGCAGCCAGCCTGACGGGCTTGCGATTGTCGACGTAGATCCAAAGTCGAAAACCTACAGCCAGATCGTTCATCAGGTGATCATGCCCAACAAAGGCGACGAATTTCACCACTTCGGCTGGAACGCCTGTTCCTCCTCGCTCTCGCCGCTTTCGGGGCACGCTTTCCTTGAGCGGCGCTACTTAATCATTCCAGGCATCCGGTCGTCACGGATCTACATCATCGACGTCAAGGAACCGCTTCAGGCCAAGATCCACAAGATCATCGAACCGGAAGAGGTCTTTGCAAAAACCGGCTATTCGCGCCCCCATACCATCCATTGCGGCCCCGAAGGCATCTATGTGTCGACCCTTGGCGGCGGCGGCGCCGACGGCACGGAGGGCCCTCCGGGGATCTTCATTCTGGATTGCGAAACCTTTGACATTCTTGGCCGCTACGAAATGGACCGGGGCGAACAAGACAAGCATTACGATTTCTGGTGGAACCTTCCGCGCGACTACATGGTCAGTTCCGAATGGGGCCTGCCACCGCAATTCGAAAACGGTATCGTGCCCGAGGATCTGCTGTCGAACAAATACGGTCACAAGATCCATTTCTGGAAGCTGCGTGACCGCAAGAATGTGCAGACGATCGACCTTGGCGCCAACCACCAGATGGCGCTGGAAATCCGGCCCGCGCACGATCCTGCCAAGGATTACGGGTTTTGCGGCGTGGTGGTGGACACAACCAACCTGCAAGGCGCAATCTTTACCTGGTGGCAGCAGGACGACGGCACCTTTGCCGCGAAGAAGACCATTACCATCGACCCGGTCCCGGCGGACGCCAACGACCTGCCCGATCTGCTCAAGGGCTTTGGTGCCTGCCCGCCGCTGGTTACGGATATCGACCTTTCGCTGGATGACAAATACCTTTATGTGGCCTGCTGGGGTCTGGGCGAGATGCATCAATACGATGTATCGGACCCGATGAACCCGGTCCTTGCCGGCAAGGTCGAGATCGGTGGCATCGTCAAGAAAACGCCGCACCCCAATGGCAAGGCCTTTGCCTATGGCCCGCAGATGGTCGAGATCAGCCGCGACGGCAAGCGCGTCTACTGGACCAATTCGCTTTATTCCACATGGGACGACCAGTTCTATCCCGGCGATGCAGGCGGGCAGATGGTCATGGCCAATGTGGGCGAAAACGGCGGGCTGACGCTGGACAAGGATTTCTGGGTCGAGTTTCCCGAAGGCTACCGCAGCCACCAGATCCGGCTTGAGGGCGGAGACTGCTCCACCGACAGCTTCTGCTACCCTTCTGTCTGAGGCGTGGAACCTGTGACTTCGACGGCGGCCCTGTGGTGGGCCGTCGTTTTCTCTGGTTTCTATCACGGGCTGAACCCCGGCATGGGCTGGCCTCTGGCGGTCTCTGCCGCGCTGATGGAACGCAAACCCGGCCGCCTCTGGCGCGCGCTGGCCGCCTTGGCAGGTGGTCACCTGCTGTCGATGATGGCGATCCTGCTGCCCTTCAGCGCGCTTTTGTGGCTGGTTGATTACCAGCGCCAAATCCAGATTTTTGCGGCCCTCTTGGTGATCGCTCTCGGGGTTTACCTGACCATCAACCGCCGCCACCCACGTTTTTTGGCCCGCATCCGGCCAAGCCAACTGGCGCTCTGGTCCTTCCTTGCGGCCCTTGCTCATGGCGCGGGGCTGATGCTGGTGCCAATCTACCTTGGTATCTGCAGGAGTGTTGAAACCGACGCTGGTCATGCCGCCGCAAGTGTGTTGATGACCTCGAACGCCGCGGTTGCCCTTGGCGTGGCGCTGCTGCATAGCCTTGCCATGATGACGGCGGGCGGTGCGTTGGCCTTTGGCGTCTACCGTTGGCTGGGCCTCAAATTCCTGTCCAAAAGCTGGTTTAACCTCGATCGGGCCTGGGCGATCAGCCTGATCCTTGTGGGCGTCATCTCGCTGGCCTTGGCTTAGGACCGTTCGCGAAGGCTCAAACCAGCGCCTGGTAGCTCAGCACCCGAAGCTGCCGGCGCAAGGTATAGGCGCTGGAGGGGATGAGCTGGGTCATCAGGATCACGGTCATGTCCTCGACCGGGTCCACCCAGAACGCGGTTGACGCCATGCCGCCCCATGCAAACTCACCCGGCGATCCGACAATTTTTGCCCGCGCCGGATCTAGCATGATCGACACGCCAAGGCCAAAGCCTGTCCCCTCAAAAGTGGTTTCGCTGAAATGACTCTGCCCACGGCTGGCCAAATCACCACCCATGTGGTTCGACACCATCAGATCGAAGGTTTTGCGGCCAACCATCGCGCCCCCGTCAAAGGCGCCGCGCCGCAACAGCATCGTCGTGAAACGCTGGTAGTCCGCCATCGTCGAAACCAACCCACCCCCACCGCTCTCAAGCGTCACCGGCGCAATGCAACGATCTTGGTTCGCCGTTGGAGAAAAGCCCGAGGAGCTGTGGTCATAAAGCGTGGCCAAACGGTTGGCCTTGTGGTCGGGAACAGAAAACCCTGTATCAACCATGCCAAGTGGGTCAAAGACCCGTGTCTTCAGGAAGGCGCCAAGCGTTTGCCCGCTGATGACTTCGATCAGTCGGCCCAGAACATCGGTCGAAAGACCGTAGAACCAGCGGTCGCCAGGATGAAACGCCAGCGGAAATCCGGCCAGCGCATCGACAGCTTCCGCCATGGTGACAAAGCTGCGGTTGAAATCGAACCCGGCTGCCGACAGGGCCTGTTCCAGCGCATTCCCCTGCGGGTCGCCATAGACTAAGCCTGCCTGATGGGTCAGCAGGTCATGGATGGTCACCTGGCGTCGCGCCGGCTCGGTCGCGTCCAGCGCATGGTCCGGCCCCTTCCAGACCCGGGGCGCGCCGAAGGCCGGCAGGAAATCGGCAACGGGCTGATCCAACTGGAACGCCCCTTCCTCATACAGCATCAGCAGGGCGAGCGAGGTGACCGGTTTGGTCATCGAATAGATTCGCCAGATCGTATCGGGGGAGACCGGCTGACGCGTAGCCGAGTTGGCGTACCCCGCGCGTTCGGAAAACGCGACCTCCCCCCGTCTTGCGATCTGGACGGCCAGACCGCTCAGCCGCCCCTCACGGACATGGGCCTCCATCCACTTCGAGATGCGCCGCAGGCGCTGCGCGTCAAAACCAAGGTTGCAGTCGTTGGGCAAGGCGGCTCCTCCGGTGGATTCTGGCGCCATCCTGCGCCTGTTCGATCAAGGCTTTCAAGCGACCTATAATCACCCTATAACCAAACAATATTTATG